>CALLPS010000090.1 GCA_938015355.1 uncultured Pleurocapsa sp. | reverse complement strand
GTTATGGAAACAAAAAGGAAATACTCCTGCGATCGCATTGTACCCCTGACTATAGAGCACTAATGCACCGTCTTGACGTACAGCTTGGGGAGGTAAGTCAAAATGATAAATCGGCTTTTGCTTAATATTGCTCGCATTCCCCGGTAGAGAGCCTAGTAAAACCATAGAGGAATCGATTTCAGTCGGGACACTCGGTTTAGGTTGCCAATAGAGCAAAGGATCAGGAAATTTTAAGACAGATTGAGGTGAGACAGATAGGTCTACTGATTTAGTAGTAATATTAGCTGAATTTGGATCAATAGCTACATTAAGCTGAATTTTATTAGCCAAAACTTTGGGAAAATCACCACGATTAATGGATGCTGAAAGTTGCTTATTAATAGTTTTTTTAGTTGGAGTTTCAACCGTATTAAGTCCTGATGATTGCCAAGTTAATGGTAAGGATTCGTTGGGAATATCAGAAATAGGACAAGCTATAATCCCCCAGAGAAAAATTACTGTTAGGATACAAGCTAAGGCGATGACGCTATAAAAATGGGTTCTTCTTCGCTCTAGAATCATAACAAGTTGTTAGTTGTTAGTTGTTAGTTGTTAGTTGTTAGTTTATTAGTTATTAAAGAGCTAAAAAAAAATAAATCAAAAGCTTATAGCTTATAGCTTAGAGTGAAGCACTTTCGTTGGGCGGGTTCCCCGACTTGAGAAAAGTGTTGAACCCGAAGGGCTATCCAAGGCTCGTTAATTGTCTTAACCCGAACTGAGGTTTTGTAGATCAAACACTTCAGCCGTTGTACAATGATTTTGTTGCTCAATAGCTAGGCTATAAATGCGATTGAGTTACTTAGAGTGTGAGTCGTTTGCTTGAAACCTAGTCGTAATATCTCACTTATTTTTAAGATGTTAAATGACAGATAATTCTGGTGTAAATAAAAGAAAAAACAAGAACTTTGTTATTAACAACAGGTCAATACTAAAGCAGTATGCTTTGAAAAATTATGAAATTTTTGGTCAAGGCATAATAGTTGTTAACTTATTGTTGTTAGACAGTAAAAATCTTGATGAGTTTCACTTATCTGATGATGATCTAATAGACGCAGAAGAACAGACAGTTCATCAGCTTATTTCCTATATTCCCCAACTGAATTTTTGGTTTAAGATGATTAGTCTGAAAATCAAGAAAAAATATCAAATTGATATTCAGGCAGAAGATCATTCCCACAACAAATTTTTAATTGTATTTATCAAAGATCCTTCCATAGAGAATTTCTCAATTTATTCCCTTAAAATAGAAAGTAGTTAGAAAACTACTGTCATATTGACTAATTATATTTTTTGTGATACAAGAACAACATTACTATAGCTTTTCAAAAAATTAGTAAACTTTTTAAGTAAATATAACTAGTCCTTAAAATTATCTTTACCTAGGTAGAATATTCTGAAATCTTGAGAAAACGAAATTAAATAAATCTCTAGATTAAATGATCTCTAAAAACCAGAAAAGACTTTGCTTAACAGCAGTTTCCGCATTATCTTTAGGATTACTGGCTCAAAATATCGATCTGACTAATAATTCTCAAATTAATTCTCAAATTTCTATCCCCGTTGCGAACGCTCAAGATGCTAGTTTAGAAGCTAGTTTATCTGGTGCAGGAGCATCCTTTCCTGCTCCTTTATATCAACGCTGGTTTTCTGAATTCAATAAACTCAATCCTGACGTAGAAATTAGCTATCAGTCTGTTGGTAGTGGAGCTGGAGTCGAACAGTATCTTCAGGGCACAGTTGATTTTGGGGCAACAGATAAACCTCTGTCTGATGAAGAGCGTGCAACTTTTGAAGCGGCTTATGGTCAGGCTCCAATTCAAGTGCCTATGACTGCGGGTAGTGTAGTTTTTGCTTATAATTTACCTGGAGTTGATAGTCTAGAATTGCCTCGTACTACTTATTGTGGCATGGTTAACGGAGAAATCACCAATTGGAGTGATCCCGCGATCGCAGAAGCCAATCCCACTGCTAGTCTACCTGACATTCCTATCTCCTGGATTCATCGTTCAGATGGTAGTGGTACTACTTTCTTGTTTACTAATCACATTGCCACTGCTTGTCCTACCTGGCAAGGTGGAGCAGACAAAACTGTAGAATGGCCTACTGGTATTGGTGCCAAAGGAAATGAAGGTATTGCGGCTCAAGTAGCTCAAACGGAAGGTGGAATTGGCTATGTTGAATATGCTTATGCCACAGAGAATGGTATTTCCGCCGCTGCGATCGAAAATCAAGCTGGAAATATTATTGCACCATCTCCCGACACAGCTTCCTTAGTATTTGATGGAGAAGCAATTCCCGAAGATTTTGCCCTTACTGTACCCGATCCTGCTAACCCAGAAGCTTATCCCATTGCTGGTTTAACTTGGTTACTACTATATCCAGCATATGATGATTCTTCTAAAGCTCAAGCTTTACAAGCTGTAGTTGACTGGGCTTTGAGTAGTGGGGATGAATATGCAACACAATTAGGTTATATTCCTTTACCTCAAGAAGTAGAAGATCGAGTAGTGCAAACAGTTCAAAAAGAAGTTGTGGCTAATAAATAAACTAAGAGCTTTCTTCCTCATCTACTTGAAATTAGTTAGTCTGTAATAACCAAAAACTGATACTTTCGTTGTTTAATTTGATAGCGGAAGTTCTTTTATTTATATAATACCGTGGGAGGCGATCTCCTGGGGAATGGCTCTAAATTCATTGACAGAAGTAGGAGCTAGTGTAGACTGATGACTACCATAAATATCTTGAGATAGCTTTGAAGAATCGCTCTAGCTACTGGCAACTCATTCCATTTATTCGTCCTCAAAGTCTAACCATAGTTTGGGCGTTTATCTGTACCCTTATCTTTACTATATTCTGGCCGATCAAAGCCTGGTTAGCAGGAGAAGTAAGTCAATATATTGGCAAAGGAGATCCCAGCAGTATTGCTCGAATTGCAGGATTAGCGGCAATTGTCTTTTTGTTACAGGGAGCTGCTCAATATGGACAAGATGCTTTAATGGCAAAAGCTTCGTTAAACGCTGCTTTAAACTTGCGGAAGTCTGTTTATGGTCATTTGCAAAAGTTAAGCTTAAATTATTTTGAAGTTGCTAAAACAGGAGATCTTACCTATCGCTTAACAGAAGACATCGATCGCATTGGGGAAGTAATCAATCAGTTTTTTCATGATTTTGTTCCCTGTATTTTGCAGTTAATTGTGGTGTTGGGCTATATGCTATGGCTTAATTGGCAGTTAACTATCGCCACGCTTATTTTAGCTCCTGTCATGGGAATTGTTATTGGGGCTTTTGGCGAAAAACTGTTGAAGTATTCACGTCGCAGTCAAAACCGTATTTCTAATTTGTCGGCTTTGTTAACTGAGGTTTTAAGTGGGATTCGTTTAGTTCAAGCTTTTGCCGCAGAAAGTTATGAATTAGAGCGTTTTAGTCATGAGGCGGAAGCTAACCGCAGGGCGAAATATCAAGCAGAAAAAGCGAAAGCGTTTCAGTTTGTGGTGGTTGGTTTTTTGTTGGTTATGACTGTATTATTTATCTTCTTTTTAGGTGGCTGGCAAATTTCCTTGGGTAATCTAACGGGGAAGGATTTTGTTAGTTATATTACGGGAGTGGCTCTATTAATTGATCCGATTACTCACACCACAAGTAACTATAATAGTTTTAAAGAAGGACAAGCTTCAGTAGATAAAATATTTGAATTATTGGCAATTAAACCCGCTGTAATTGAGAAAGAACAGGCGACTATATTACAAGAAATTACGGGGAAAGTAGAATATATTGGAGTTAGTTTTGGCTATCAAAAAGATACTTCTGTCATTAATAATTTAAGTTTATCCGCTCCTCCTGGATCAACGATCGCTCTGGTAGGTTCTTCAGGAGCAGGTAAATCGACTTTAGTTAATCTTTTACCACGGTTTTATAACGTCGATAGTGGCAAAATTTTAATTGATGGAATTAATATTCAAGATGTTACTCTCAAAAGTTTAAGACAACAAATAGGAATTGTTCCCCAAGAAAATACTCTTTTTTCTGGTACCATAGCTCAAAATATTGCTTTTGGTAAATCAGACTTTGAGATCAAAGATATTGAAGCTGCGTCAAAGATTGCTAATGCTCATCAATTCATAAGTGAACTGGCTCAAGGATACTTCACTTATGTAGGAGAAAGAGGAGTCAACTTATCAGGAGGACAAAGACAGAGAATTGCGATCGCACGAGCAATTTTACTCAATCCACGTATCTTGATCTTAGATGAAGCAACCTCCGCTTTAGACTCAGAATCAGAAGCATTAGTGCAGGAAGCACTAGAAAGAATTATGCAAGAGCGGACAGTATTTGTCATTGCTCACCGATTAGCCACAGTACGACGGGCTGATCTTATTTTAGTATTAGAAAAAGGACAAATAATTGAGACAGGTAATCATCAAGAATTACTAGAACAAAATGGTGTATATGCTAGTTTTTATGCCAGACAATTTCAATCTTAAAATAGGTGGTTAATTA
>CALLPS010000089.1 GCA_938015355.1 uncultured Pleurocapsa sp. | reverse complement strand
AAAGTGTTGGGAAATTTTTATAGAAAAATTTTGCTAGAGTATAGCCTGTCTTAGCAACTTTTAAAAGCAACATTAGTAACGTCTGATGGAAGAATCTACAAAACGGGAATACGCATCGATGCCTCCCATTACGTTCTGAACTTGGGTAAACCCTCTCATAGACAGCCATTGACAAAGTTGAGCCGATCGCATTCCATGATGACATATCACAACCGTTTTTGCCTCTGATTTAAGTTCAGTTAAGATTTTATCTGACCATTGTTCAAACTCGCTCAAGGGATAGAAGTCAAAACCTGGGATACAAGCAAGGTCTACTTCTCCCCTTTCTCTAACATCAATTAACTGTAAGTCTGAATCAGACTCGGCTAACAGCACCGCTAACTGGTTGACATCGATTTCGGGAATGGAATAATACATGTTTAGTCAACCAAGATATTTATAAGATATACAATACTACCTACTCTGCAACGCCGAAAAAATCGTCATCCAGTATTTTATCTAAGGGTATAGGCTGAGGCTCCCCGATCTCAAACAGCTTATTTTTGACAATGGTGCTGACAGTTTTATCGAACCATTTGATGTGGTTTTTTTCCAAATAGCTTTTCAGACTGGGAGAATCCTCTAAAATGTCTTTAATTTCTCGACGAAAATTGGAAATTTCTACACTCCACTTAATTTTATTTCTTTCTCTCTCTTCTTTCCAGTCACGTACTTTGAGAATGTGTTCGACAAGTCGATAATAATAACTTCTCAAAGCTCTTTTTTGACTAGCACCCATATCTTCGATCTCGTCGATTAAATTATCCCAGTCCATAGCATCTACATCTCGATTCTTAATTGCGATCGCCATTTCCTCAATCCAAAGATTCAGATCGGTTTCGTGAAGTTGTTTTAATTCGGTCATAATGAATAAAAAATTATTTAAGAGGTCGCTTTTTAGTTGATTTTATATAGTATTTTTTACAGTGCGTAAGTCCTAACTTATTCTAAATCTTCTTGATATTTTCTTATAAGCTTGGCATTTTCAAAGATGGCTTTTATTGATGAATTGTCTGGGTTTTTCCAAATTAAAGTAGATGAGGAATGCGATCGCTCTATTTCAATTCCTCTTCCTAAAATTGACTCTACTTTTACTTGACTCATGCCAATTTGTAATCGCTCATAGTCTGCACGGCTATTATATTGCTGTAATTGACTCTGAGTAGGCTCATTTGTCTTGACTTCACAGGTTGATAAGTGCGGTTGCTGGAAACCAAATACAATTAAAGCGATCGTTACTAAAGCTGTATAGATTGGCGGTAGTTTACTTAAGTAAGGTTTTACCAAAGTATTAATCCAATCATGATTTTGTGTATCATTAGACATAGGTTCTTCTCCTTTTGAGGAACTAATTTTTGAAGTTGTATAAAGTTATTTCCTGTTGGCGCAGGTTTTAACGGACTTTAATACCAAGCACTGATGTTGGCGCATTGGTGCTTTTAATTTTTTTGTTATTAGCTGGAAACTCTTCGAGTCGCGATCGCATTTTTAATAATCGTTTTCAGAAAGTAACGAAAAAATCCTAATAAATCCCAAGCAATTACTAGATAAGCAACATATTTGAGATTGCGCTTTTCCCAGATAATAATTTCATCAGGAATTGTATCAATCGTGTCGTGAAAAGATTCAGAAGTTTTATTCCAGGCTTCAGGCGAAATCTTTTTGATTAAATAAACAAATGTAGAATTATGATCTGATGTTTTCTGGGAATAATTTATTTTCATTTCTGTGAACTTTACGCCTATTCCTAATATTCCACATCCAACTAATAATCCTAATAATCCTACTCTTGTAAGCAATTCCCAAAATGTCATTCCTGGTATCTCAAATATCAATGCTATTACTACTATTAATGAAGACATGAATAAAATTGCATTTGTCTGTATAATAGATAGTTTTTTGGCTTCTATAATTTCAGCTTCTAACACTTCAAATTGTTCCGCTTTGATTATTTTATCTACTCTTGCAATCAAGAATAATGTTACAATAAATATTGTTACAATTGTTACAATTGCTACTGGCTTACTGATTGCCAGTGATATTATTGTTGCTATAACTAATATAGTTACTGATAAGAATGCCGTAAACAATCCACTTATCAATAGCATTGCCTGTGCCATCAATAACACAAATAATATTGCAATGAACTCCTTGATAAGTTTTGGATTCAATAGTATTAAGCTACGTCTTAGAAATAGTAATTCTTTTTCTAAGTTGTTTCTAATTTGCATAATATTAAACTCCTTGAAATGCTAGTTGTTCTGGTAACTGATATACACAAACAGCAGCAAAAGAAGCTTCCCATTTGTTTAATGCTTTACTGCCTTCTGCGGTAATTTTGAAATATTTACGTCTAGAATTGGCTCTGGTTTTTAGTACGTCTTCATCTTCTTCCGACTCGACAAAGCCTTTGGCTTCTAATAAATCTAATTTGGGATAAAGCGACGAGAAATTAAAGCGACGATTGAAGGAATCTTCGATCGCACTCCGAATTTCTAAGCCATAACGTCTTCTTCCTGACTGGAGTGACTTTAGGATTAGTATCTCTGGTTGGGATAAGTTATCGTTTTTCTTTTTCACACTAAGTTCTTCGATATCGACTGATGTTTATTGATGTTTTTGATTGTAACATCTATTATCCAATATTGGATAATCAAAAATCAGTCCGCAGATAAACACGGATAAACGCAGATAGTTTGTCTACTTTCCCATTAGTTATAAGTTTTGGATATTGGTAAGCCGATTCTATATAGGAAACTGTAGCTATTTAAGGAGAAGTGAGTTCATTGCCCAATCCCCAGTCCCCAATCCCCAAACATTCATCTAGAAAACGAAGGGTTTCAAATTGGAAACGGTTTAGATATTGTTCTGCTTTCGTGACAATTTATTGCACTGTTTTAACTGTGTCAGTCTAGTAGCTGACAATATTAGCTATGGTTACAGTTGCCTTTTTTGGGCATTTAGTTAATGAATCGTTCTTTCTTAAGGATCTTGGCAGCAGGTGCAATCACGGTGTTTGTGATTTCCGTTATCAGTTTAATGGGAATTGCTACCCAAAGTTCGATCGCACTTTTGGGTGGAGGAGTTAATACTTTTCCCGAAGCCACAGTATTTGTGCCGAAACAAGCCCCTGCAATGGTTTCCTTGCTTACTAATCCTGAAAAACTTTATGGTGTTCGCCAAGTTAATTTAGCTCTGCAAAAGCGACATCAAGATCGTCAGGAATGGTTGCAGTGGATAACAGGTTTCATCGATAAAATCGGCTTGGATTATAAAGCAGATCTAAAACCCTGGTTAGGAGATGAAGTTACCTTAGGGATAACTGCCCTGGATTTTGATCGCAATCTGGATAATGGTATCCAACCTGGATATTTATTGGTGACTGAAAGCAAAAATACTCAGTTAGCACGGGAATCGATCAGAAACTTCTATAGTGAACAGAGTAATATTTCGATTGAGCAATATAAAGGAGCAAATATCATCTCTCAGTCCGTGAGTAAAAACCAGATAGAAGCTGATGTTTGGGGGAATGCCATCGTCGGGAAGTTTGTCTTATTTGCCAATCATGCTCAAATTCTCAAGGAAGCCATCAATCAAGCTCAAGCAGTCAATCTTAATCTAGCACAGTCAGACAATTACCAAAATGCGATCGCCGATATTAAAAAGCCTCATATTGCCATCGCCTATTTTAATGTTCCTCGGATATCTGCCTGGTTGGATCAATTAGGGGTAGTTGAGCAACTTGATCATGACCAAACTTTGAGCGCCACTATGTCTATTTCTAACCAGAGTTTAGCCGTTCAAACTTCATTAACTGGAGTGGATGATTCTGCAACCAGTAAAGAGATCTACAAATCCTTGATCAAAAATACAGAACTAAAACAATTTTTTGATTCTCTATCCCTTGAAGATACCAGCTATATTGATTTAACAGCAAAACCATCCCTCTCACAAAATCAAATTCCTCGATCTGAAGTAACTAGATTAGCCATCAAATCCATGTTTCCCCATCTAGACGCGATCGCAATTAGAAGTGACAATGATGATAATGGTGTTAATCATGGCAATATTCTCCTCAAATTAGACAATCATTGAAAAACTGCTTAATTTAAAGCGTTTCTCGAATTGAAGACAATTTACAATTTAGATACAGATCAATGAAGATTTCGACAAGTCCCCACATCAAATTAGATTTTTTTTTAGTATAAGAATACTGAATAGTATATTTTTAAACCTCCTCGGTTGAACAAACAACAGACATTTTCCAGAGAAACATCACAGGAAACAGTAATTATATCTCGCAGCAAAGTTGAACTTGAAGTTGTTAATAGTAATTTAGCAACTTTTTTATTCGAGGATTACGAAGATCACAATTTTCGACTAGTGCTTTCTTATCCCCAGAGTCGAGAGTTTCTAAATAAACAAGATTTAAAAGATAAAATTAGTGAATTTAGCTCATTAGTGCTGAAAACTGATCAATATGCCCTTTTATTTCGAGTCAATTATGTTTCTGTCGGTCAATTAACAGACTATTACCTGATTAGCTTTAATGGAAACTTTTCAGGAGTATATCTAGAAGTAGAAATTACAGAATTAGTAATACTTCTGACCACTTTACTAGAATCTTATTTCACTTGTGTGCAAGAAAATGAATTTTTGCCACTGTATTTTGAAGTTGATGCTCAAACAGTTATTACTCCAACATCTAAATCGATAGGGGTTCCTCAGGCATACGATTTTTCCGTTACCTTTAGAGAATTTATGACTAATGAAGCAATGTGGAATATTGTCGACTTATCAGGAATCATTGATGTTGTAACTAATGAGTTAGAAGCAAGTACTATTGAAAGAGTAATAGCATCAGTTTGGGAACATTCTAGAAGCTTATTCGACACAGGAAATAAAGTTGCTTCAGAAATTTTTAGTAGTGGCTCAGAAGTAGAAGCGGAAATAGCAACAGAAATTCTTAGTAGCAATGGCGTGAAAACCCCGATGATCGCGCGCGGGGTCTGCGTAATTCTATGGGCTTGGCGGCCCATGATACCGGCACAGTTATGCAGGCGGGAAATGGCTCTGATTTCAAGGATGAAGCGCTTCCGCCCGAAGAAATCAATGTGATCAGAGCGGGCGCTAATTACGGATGGCCTTATTGCTATGGCACCAATGGCAAAGACCCTGAATGGACGTCTCCGCCAATGGACTGCAGCCCGCTTAATCCGTCGCATTTCGGTCCAACGCTCACTCTGCCCGCGCATGGCGCACCGCTGGATTTGCTTTATGCCCCCGAAGGCACATTAGAGTTTAAGCAAGAAAAGCTCATAGTGCCGCTGCATGGTT
>CALLPS010000088.1 GCA_938015355.1 uncultured Pleurocapsa sp. | reverse complement strand
CAATACTAATCTGTGTCAACAAAAACCAGCTAATGATACTTTGACGGAATTGGAGCGGACTTTACAAGTAGTTCCTGAAACATCCCACTTATTGTTAACTACCCGCAAAAAACCCGATGGCAGATTGGGTTCAACGAAGTTATTGCGTAAATATGCTGTAGTGAGAGATTTTAGCCTAATTCCTCCCTGGAAAACCGATTTAATAGCTGCACAGGTTAGGGAAGTAGCGCAACAGATGGAGCTGAAATTAACACCTCAGGCGATCGCTTTATTAACAGAATCAGTAGGTAATAATACTCGGCAATTATGGAATGAATTAGAAAAACTGAAAATTTATTGGGGTGAAAACAAACAGCCTTTGGATGACAAGACGGTGGCAGAACTTGTACTATGTAATACGCAAAACAGTTTGCAATTAGCCGCAGCAATTAGAGACGGTAAGCCAAATCAGGCTTTAGGATTAGTTACGGATTTAATCAATCGAAATGAACCAGCTTTAAAGATCGTTGCTACTTTAATTGGACAGTTTCGCACTTGGACGATAGTGAAACTGATGCAGCAAGCAGGGGAAAGAGACAAGGGCGCGATCGCATCTGCGGCAGGAATTAATAATCCTAATCGTCTTTATTTTATTAACAAAGAAATTCAGCAAACAACTAGCGAACAGTTTTTAGCAACTTTACCTTTGTTATTGGAACTAGAACATAGCCTCAAATCGGGAGGGTTAGCACTTGCTACCCTGCAAACTAAGACTATTGAATTATGTTTGATATTTCAATCGTAAGAGTAATTAAGCTACTCTTTCCCATTTGACGCGGAGCGAGAATAAAGCAGTAAAACTATAGCAGGAGCTAGTTGAGCATTTAATAGTTGACCAATTTCGTTAACAACCAAATGAAGTTTAAAGCCGAAAAACCAATCAACTGACGTTAGTTACAAAAAAATAAATTTCTCATATAATTTGCTGAGATCTGATGTATATATTGATTGATTAATATTAATAAAACTTATGTCAATTTTTTTCATTGTTCTTGTCCCTCTTATTTTTTTTATCATTGCATTTTTAGTAAAACTTATAATAGAAGGTGCTTTTAAATAAGAACAACTCTATTTGGAAATTGAATTAGCACTAGGGAATTTATCGTCAACTATTACTTATATATATAGTGTGATCAAGAATACGATTGATTCTTATTCTTTAAAAATTAATATTTCTAGCTCTGAAGTTATAGACATATTAAAAATTATTATTTTTCCATTAGCTTTTATTGTTGTTATTTTTGTTATCTTGATAGGGATTGTTTGTTTACATAGGTTGTTTGAGTCAAGCACAAATATCAAATTAAGGCGTATAGTGTTACTAGGTGTATCTAATACCCTAGGTTTTATTTTATACTTCGGTTATGCTTTTCTTTTTGGTCTTAAATGAAAGAAAAATTTTTGAAATAAGTACACAAAAACAAGATAATGACGCAAAAACAAGATAATGATCGTCTTTTGGTAGGAGGAACTAGCCTAGAAGCAATTGCTGCAATGACTGCTGTTGCTGGGATAGCGATCTCTTCACTTCCAATAACAGCCGTTTCGATAATTCCAGCAGGAATAGGCAGTTATATGTTGAAAAAGCTTGTGTATAAGAAAAAGAAAGAGGAACAAGAGGAAATTGATCTAATCTCCAAAAATAATATCTAAAATATGCGGCGCAAAATAGATTTTTGGACGCGTTGATATGTTTGATTTTGCAAGTATTCCTACAGTAACTAAACGTTCTATATCTTTAGCTGCGGTTGGATAGCTTGTTTTACACATCTCTGATAATTGCTTAATTGTAACTGCTTGTGATTCGAATAAGTATTCGACAAGTATGTTAAGTCGAACATTACCATTGGATTGAGTTAAAGCATTCATGTATTGAGTCCGAAGTTCTAATAACTCATCAAAACGTCTCATCGAATCCTTTGACTGTTCAATAGTTCCTCTTAAGCAGAATTTTAACCAATCGTTCCAATTTCCTTTTGAGCTAACTTGAAATAAAAGATTTATATATTCATCTTTATATTTATCGAAGAAAGCACTTAAATATAACCATGGCTTGTGAAGACTACATCGTTGATAAATCATCAAAGATAACAGTAATCTACCTACTCGACCATTTCCATCAAGAAATGGATGAATTGACTCAAATTGATAGTGGGTCATAAAACAGAAGATTAAATCATTAATATCTGTTGATTTATGAATTGATTTTTCAAAAATGTCTAAGCATGACCAGACTTCATTATGAGGAGGGGGAATAAAGCGTCTTTCTGAACCAATATGTACTTGGGTGCGCCGAAAATTACCAGGATCTTTTGTCGAACCTCTTGCACCTGCTAAAAGTTCTTTGTGCATTGCTCGAATTAAGTTTAAACAAAATGGTCTTTCTACTAGCAGTTCCAAGCCTAATTCCAATGCACTGTTATAGTTTGCTACTTCTTGCCAAGAACTCTGTGGATCATTTGCTGACTTTGGCTCTTTAGGGTCAATTTCGTACAACAACAACTCTTCAGGAGTTGCATATGTTCCTTCTAAGCTAGAAGAACGTAAAGCTTCACGACGTTGTAATGGGCGAAGAAGTAAATTGTAATTCGGCATATTACGACCAATACCATCAAGCCGTGCTAATTCCTCTCGCGCTTCCATTAATAGTGTCCACATTTCATGAGTCATTTCCCAGCTAGTAGGTAATGGATTTGGAATGAATGCCCAGTCTTTCTTCCCATTAGCAGAAATTTCTCTAAGTGAACCAGGAAAATTTTCTACAAATAATGTCTTGTCCATTTAAAGCTTTTAACAGATAATTTTAATTCGTCAAGCTGAATTAAAATTTAACCCCTATAATTTTAATTCGTCAAGCTGAATTAAAGTTATCAGGGTTAACTTTTTAAAAATAGACTCAGAAGGCAAGTTAGAACTACATAGCTCCTTCTTTAAGGTACTTTCCAGCCTCAAAGTAATGCAGTTGGGAAAAGCGCAGACTATTTCTAGGTGTGAAAAATATTTGGGAAAAATGGTGGTGGTGGTTGTCAGTTGTGTTTTTCCTGACCAAAATAAGGAATTTTGGATGAGATTTATTTGTCGGCAAAAGATGCTGCAAATCATATAGGTAGTAAGGTTCGGACGATTGAAATTGGGCGGCGGAGGGACATATTCAGCAAAATAATCAGGGAAAATATGGGCTGATTTCGGCGTTTAAGTATCAAGTAGAGTCTTTACAGAATAAATTAGAGAAGGCTAACGAAGCAAAAGTTGAATTAGTTCAGCGGCTCAACGAAAATTATAAGTGTTGATGCGGTTAATTGTCTTTTCTCTCGTTTGCCAATGATGCTGTTCTAAATTCTTTGATTGCATTTTCTACAATCAATTTATCCTTAGTTATTGAACGGAGAGGGGGGGATTCGAACCCCCGTTAAGTTTGACCCTAAAATAGTTTTCGAGACTACCGCATTCAACCACTCTGCCACCTCTCCAAGACAGCATTAAGCTACAAGGTTATTCTACTGAGATTTGACGATAAATGGCTAGTTATTTATAAAAACTTGTTGTTTCAATAAAATAGTCTTTCTTGGGTGATAAATCCATCTTGAGGATTCCAGCGAATCATGCCCTCTTGAGCCGTATTGTGGAATTTAATCTCTTTTTGGCGTAATATCTTGTCTGTTTTGAAGTTGATTTGATTGCTTGATGCGATCGCAATTTGCGGTCGTAATAGTTCTATCCAAGTTGGATCTAAGTGATTGCCTGACCAGATTATGACTGGATCTTGAAGTTCTGATTGATGTTGTGTTACGTATTGTTTAATTGCTTGATCTGAGGAATTATCTTCTGTGGGAGATGAGGGGGAGATCATTAGCCAGGTATGATTTTTAAGTTGTAGATTCATGATTCCTAGTGGTTTATCTAGGGTAATCCGAGTCGATTTAGTAATGATCTCGTTATCCAGCCCAGGATTAATTGTGCGATGGGTGGCTAAATTAGGAAGATCATTGATCAAACTAGTAAAATGTTTAACCTTGGCACTTTCATAGATTTTGTACCATTCCGCTGCGGAATTTGAATTGTCATCTAAAGCAAAGCCATAATCAATCTGGTTAATTCCCTGTTGTGCCAGGAAAGGTAAGACTGTATATTTAGCCTGGTTGTTGATGCCGCTATTAATTAGGGTTGTTTGTCCTCGATCTTGAATGACAATTATTTGTGACTCTCTTGCTGACAAAATTGTTATCTTAAGCTGATTTGTATTGTAGATGGCAGGTACAATCAGCAAACTGAATACTAACAGTACGGTTAACCACCACCGTTTTTGCCACCACTTATGGAGTCGGGCGAGGATTAGTAATCCATAGATAGTTAATAGTACCCCCAGAGAAATCTGTCCAATTGCCCAAGTACTTCCTGGGAGGTTAGTAAAGAATTTAGTTAGGGCAATTAATAACAGCGTCGGATATAGCAGCAGCCAAGAAATCGCACTACCCAATAGAGGAAAAATAATCCCACAGATGCCACTGATCATGCCGCCTAAACTAATGACTGTAATCAATGGCGTACAGATAATATTGACGACAATACTGTAAGTGGCAACGGTATTAAAAACATAGCAGAGTAAAGGCAATACCCAAATTGTGGCAGCTAGAGGCACAGCGACTAAAGTAGCAATGGTAGGAGGTAGCCAGTCTAGTTTGCTTTGTAATCCTGGCAGAGTAACGATTAAGCCCAATGTTGCCAAAAAGCTAAGTTGAAACCCCAGATCCTTAATTAATAAAGGATTGAATAGCAAAATGATGGTTGCGACTAGTAAAAGAGAACCTAACGGCTTAACTTTTCGCTCTGTAGCCAAGGCAATTAGTACCGCAATCCCCATCAAACAAGCCCGCAATACTGAAGCTTGAATGCCAGTCAATCCCAGATAAATGACTAAAGTAGTAATTCCTACCCCTAAACGAGGTTTCGCCGCAAATCTCTCGGTTAACTTTAAAATAATTCCCAACAGCAAAGATACGTGAAACCCTGATGCTGCCAGGACATGAGCCAATCCTGCCTTAATAAAGCGATCGCGCATTTCAGGAGGAAGATCAACTGCTTTGCGCCCTAAAACCATCGAACTTACCAATTGTCCCACAGGACTTCCTAAGCCCTGTAATTGACTCCGTACAATCCGCCGACGTAACTTCCACCAACCCCATTTAGGTTCTGTTGTAGCTCTAGTTTGTGGTTCGATAATGGACTCCATACCCTGAATTCCTGCAAAGATTCCCTGACGAGCGAGATACTGTTTAAAATCAAAACCACCAGGATTATTAGCTGCTTGGGGTAAGTAGAGAAACCCTTTTATTTGTAACTGTTGTCCAGGGTAAATTCCTGTTCCTTGCAATAGGGGTAAAGTACAATAAAGCTTGCCTGAAACTGCTTCTTGATCGTTAATGCCCGTCACTTTTAGCTGAAATTTTAGGCGTTGACTATCGTTTAACCTGGGTTCAGTCAATACTTTTCCTGATACAGTAACAAGCTCACTTTTCGTGGGAGTTACTTGATAGCTAATATCATTAATCTGGGGTTGAGGAATGCGTAACTGGAAATACCAGACTGCTATGATTGCAACGATGACTCCAGTAATCCAAGTCTGAGTTTTGATCTTAGTGGTGATCTTTCGTCCGAGAGGAGTCTGATAAATTAAGGCTAATCCAATTAATCCTGCGATGAGCCATAAAAGCTGTAGTGGCGTAATTCCCAAGGTTGTCTCGGGAATTAGATTGGTGGATAATAGCCCGACAATATATGCCAAACAGAGGATGATCCAGTCGTTACGAGTCATTCTCCACCAGTATCAAAACAACGCATCCCAGTTAAACATATGATTCTTTAAGATACAAGGGAAAATATCTGTAAGTCCTACTCAGGGTTTCAAAACTTAATTTCAGCTTAAATTAGTTGATTTGCGAGGAAAAATAAGTTAGCTTGAGGACACTAAAAATATAGTCTTTCTGGTATTAATGAGGGGCACTTTGATCTAGTTAGGGAATAGGGAATAGGAAATTAGCAATAGAATTTAATATTAATATGCAATTGGATAAAGTATTTCAAGCTATCGAAGAAACTCAATTTTTAAGGAAGCTTTCTGCACCAGAAAATTTATTTTTTATTGGAGATTTGGCTCCGTTAAAATATATTCAAGATTTTTTTGCCAATCACAAGCAAACTGATACTAATTACTATTATGATTTGTCGGCTAATCAATTAGAGGATTTAAAAGAAGATACTTTCCTTACAGGACAATATAGGGCAATAGTCGTTGTCTCTATGAAAAATGAAGCTACTTTATTGTCAGTTGTAAAAAAACAAGTTAATCAGACTTCTCAGTTGCCAATTCTTAGATTATTTGGCGATATATTCATCAATACTTTATGTCAAAAATCACTATTAGAACCTACTTCTAATAAGACACAAAAACCTCATACAGCTTATGCTATTCTGACTACTCCTCGCTCAGGATCAACTTATTTGTGTGATCTTCTCGATTCAACTAATATTGCGGGTCATCCTAGTGAACACCTCCGCCTAGCAGTTCAAGAGCTTGCTAAACACTGTAACTTTAACTATCTCACTCTGCTGAATAACTTAATGGAATACCGTGTTACTAATAATGGTGTATTTGGGACAAAGTTAATATCTCATTTTTTATTTGAGCTACAACAAACCAAGCCTAATTTTAGACAAGTTTTCAAATCGATTGATAAATTTATTCTGCTAATTAGAAAAGACAAATTAGCTCAAGCCGTATCTTTGGTTGTGGCACAAAAAACTGAAGTTTGGCATCTCCACAATAATGAAAAAAGCGAAAAAAATACTAATTATAAATCCAAGCTAGCCAATATCGAGATTGATAGTAAGTTACTGGATAATGTAGAACAAAAATATAACTTTATCCATAAACAAGAGGCTCGTTTGAAAAAAGTACTCAGCAATAATCAAAGTTCGCCACTGATTGTAGTGTACGAAGATATTTTAGACGATGCCGAATTACAAATAAATCGTATTTTAGACTTTCTGGCGATCGCAAAACCCGAATCTTATACAATGCAGATTAACTCAGGGATAAAAAGAATGCCCTCTAGTATTTCCCAGGAGATCATTCAGCAATATCAACAAAGGAAAAGCATCGGGAAGATTACAGGTTAAACATTAAGCCTAACTTACTGCCGAAAATTATCCCCCAAATAATACTGCTTAACCAAAGAATTACTATAAAGTTCTTCTGCTGTCCCCGAGGCTAAAATTTGACCATCTCGCATCACGTAGGCACGGTCAGTAATTGCCAGGGTTTCACGGAAATTGTGGTCGGTGATTAAGATGCCCATTTGGCGATCGCGCAATTGAGCAATAATTTCCTGCATTTCCGATACAGCAATCGGATCAACCCCTGCAAAGGGTTCGTCTAATAATAAATATTTGGGGCCATCTAAGCCCGCGGCTAAAGCCCTCGCTAACTCGGTGCGTCTTCTTTCCCCTCCCGAAACTAAAGAACCCAAAGTATTTGCCACCTTTTCTAAGCGAAATTCCCTTAGTAGTTGCTGAAGTTTAATTGGTCGTGCAGGACGAGGTATGCCCGTTTGTTCCAAAACCAATAAAATATTGTCTTTAACACTTAGATTACGAAAAATACTTGCTTGTTGGGTTAAATATCCCATGCCCAAACGCGATCTCTGGTGCAAAGCTAAGGATGTGATATTTTTCTCATTTAACTTAACTGTTCCTTCATCAGGCTTAACCAAACCCGTGGCAATATAAAAAGTAGTAGTTTTCCCTGCACCATTTGGCCCTAATAAGCCGACAATTTCTCCTGGCAAAACTCGGAGATTAACCCGACTAACTATATTCCTTTTGCCATAGGACTTATGAATATTCTCTAAAACTAAAGTCACAATTTCAGTTGGTGGTTAGTGGTTAGTAATGCTACTGTTCAGGAGCGGTAATAATATAAGTTGATTCCACTTGGCGATCGCTCTGAGGCTTGGCAATAAAACGTCCTTCATCAATGAGGTAAGTCATTTCCTCGGCACGCATACTATTTCCTTCCTGAATGACATAAACGTTGCCTGTCAAGATTAAACGACGTTCTCGACTGTAATATTGAGCTTGAGTGGCAGTAGCCTGGATTTGTCGCGCAGGATAGTCAATTCTGACATTTCCCCTCGCAGTAATGATACCCGTTTTAGCATTAGATTCCTGAACATCAGACTTAAGGGTGATCGATCCTGGTTTAGTCGATTGCGCCTCAGAGATTTGGGGAGAAGTGAGAATCACGGTATTGAGTAATGTAGCGAGAATCAACCCTAAATAGCGGCTCCGAGAACAAAAAATAGAGTTCATAAAAATAAAATTTAGTTGAATCCGAATAACTAGTAATTAGCAGAATTAGATTCTGATGTTAACAATTTCTGAGACGCTCTGTATTCGAGAGAAGTTTCAATTATCATATTCCTGGCAAACCACAAATAATTGCGATCGCCGCTAACATAAACCTAAATGAAACTAACGGCTGAGACTTTTACCGTTCACAAAAAATTTGCCCTCAAAATTAGTCGCGGTACTACCTCTCAAACGACTAACATCTGGTTACGCATTGCTCAAGAAGGGATTGAGGGCTGGGGGGAAGCATCACCATTTTCGATTATTAAAGAGCAGACTAAAGATACCGCAAGTTTGTTAGCAGAATTAGAACAACTTATTCCCCAATTAGAATCATTTCACCCCCTGCAACGTCAAGAAATTAATCTAAAATTACAACAACTAAAAATTTCTTCGGCAATCCGAGGGGCAATAGATATGGCACTCCATGATTGGCTGGGTAAAAAAGCTAACTTACCTCTCTGGCAAATATGGGGCTTAAATTGCGATCGCCTTGTCCCCATTTCGGTCACCATTGGCATTAGTAGTCCCGAAGCAGCCGTTACCCGACTTAAAGACTGGCAAAATACCCTAGACGTTAAAATGCTCAAGCTTAAGCTAGGAAGTAACCAGGGCATAGCAGCAGATCAGGCAATGGTAACAGGGATCAAACAAGAAGCCCCAAAAACTAGACTTACCGTCGATGCTAATGGAGGTTGGAGCTTTGATGATGCAGTTTATATGTCCCAGTGGCTTGATCAACAAGGAGTGGAATATATTGAGCAACCTTTACCTGTAGCATTAGATCATCAGCTATCAGCTTTATCCCAAGCATCACCCATACCGATCTTTGTCGATGAAAGTTGTTTTACTAGTGCCGATATTCCCCGACTGGCAAATTCTGTTGCGGGAGTTAATCTGAAAATAATGAAAACGGGAGGACTAACCGAAGCAATGCGTTCAATTCAGGTAGCTCAAGCCTGTGGCTTAAAAATCATGTTTGGCTGTTATTCCGATAGTAGTTTAGCTAATACTGCCATGGCGCATCTCGCCCCCTGGGCAGACTATTTAGACCTTGATAGTCATCTTAATCTGACTGACGATCCTTTTTGTGGCGTAAAGATTAAAGGAGGACGTTTAGTACTCAACCACCAACCAGGATTAGGAGTCGTGACTTAATCAAAGTCTTACAGGACAAAGTAGCCTAACGTAGTAAAATTTTAAGATGAACCATTTAGCCTACAAAACCAAACTTAAGCTAAATAACCAGCAAAAAACTTTGATGGGTCAATGTGGTGGATATTCTCGCTGGGTATGGAATTGGGCACTGGACTTTAAGCAAAAAGCTTACGGCGAAGATATCAAATTAAACAAGTCTCAGCTAAGAAAATACTACACCAACTACGTTAAGCCAAATTATTCTTGGCAGTCAGATCTAAGTTCTAAGATCTATCAATATGCATTTGTTAATCTAGACAACGCCTACAAAAGGTTTTTCAAGGGATTAGCTAAATACCCAAGATTTAAAAAGAAAGGCAAGTCTACTAATAGCTTTACTCTCGATGCCAGCGGGAAACCGATTGTCTTAGGCGGTAAATATCATAAGCTACCGTTCTTCAGTTGGCTAAAAACTCATGAGAAGTTACCTATTTGTAGAACTAAGAAGGTTACTTTCTCGGAGCAGGCAGGAGATTGGTATATTTCATTCTTGATTGAGGTAGATTTTCTACCAGTAGAAAAAACCAGAGAAAAAGTAGGGGTTGACGTAGGTATCTCTAAGTTAGCTACACTGTCCTGTGGCAAGGTATTTGAGAATCCCAAAGCCTACTACAAAGCGCAGAATTGGCTAACTAGACTACAGCGAGACTTGAGTAGAAAAGTATTCCATTCGTCAAACTGGTATAAAGCCAGGCTAAAAGTGCAGAAAGCTCACCGTCGAGTTGCCAACATCCGCTCGAATGCGATTCATCACCTAACTGGTTACCTTGCCAAAAACCACAGCGAGGTAATTCTTGAGGATTTGAATGTCAAGGGGATGGTCAAGAATCGTCGATTGAGTAAAGCATTATCTGATGCGTCATTGGGCATGATTCGAGAACAAATTGTCTATAAATGCAGTTGGTATGATACGGTTTTACAGATCGCAGATCGCTTCTTCCCCAGTTCACAACTCTGTTCTGAATGTGGACATAGGCAGAAGATGCCTTTATCCCAGCGAATTTACAGGTGTGGGAGCTGCAATAGCAGAAAGGATCGAGATTTCAATGCCAGTCTCAATCTCGAAAATTACGAGGCATTAGCTGCTGGTTCGGTGGCTTTAAGATCTGTGGACAAGGAAGTGCCGTCACCCTTGGATGAATCAGATGGTAAACATCGAAGTGATGTACAGTTATGTACCACTTTGTCTTAGTTTTACAGAACAGTAACCTCTCATGTTGACAGCTAATAGTCGAGTAGCAATTCTCCTAACAGGGGAAATCAAGGGGATTCATGGCAAAACTGGATTAGCTTTTTTGCGTTACAGCCAGACAGATATTGTGGCGGTAATCGATCCTGAGAGTGCTGGAGAATCTCTAACGGCACTAACAGGAATAGAAAGAGATGTCCCGATTGTGCCCAATACCGCCGCAGCATTGGCATACAACCCTGATGCCCTATTAATTGGCATTGCTCCTTCAGGAGGACAATTACCCCCTGAATTATTAACCGAGGTAGAGATCGCTATCAAAGCGGGGGTTTCCATTATTAATGGTTTACATAACCCACTCAATCCCAAATTTCCCAATTTACAGCCTGGTCAATGGATTTGGGATCTGCGACAAGAGCCTTCTGGTTTAACTATCGGCAGTGGGGCAGCGCGCTCCCTCACTGCACCAAGAATTTTAACCGTAGGCACCGACATGGCTATTGGCAAAATGTCTACGAGCCTAGAACTTCATCGCGCCGCCTTAAACCAAGGAATCAAGGCAGAGTTCATTGCTACAGGACAAGCAGGAATTGCGATCGCAGGTCAGGGAATTGCTTTAGATGCAGTACGGGTGGATTTTGCGGCGGGGGCAGTGGAAAAAACAGTCTTAGCCATTGGTAAAAAACAAGATCTGATAATTATTGAAGGTCAAGGCTCCCTCTTACATCCAGGCTCCACCGCTACTTTACCCCTGATTCGCGGAAGTCAACCCACAGCCTTAGTTCTAGTTCATCGTGCAGGAGCCACCCAGATTAGAGATTCCCCCCATGTTTCCCTGCCCCCTCTGGCTGAAGTAATTCAACTTTACGAAACCGTCGCTAGTGCAGGGGGCGCTTTTGGTCGGGTAAAAGTAAAAGCGATCGCTTTAAATACTTTGGGACTGGATAACCATGAGGCTAAAGCCATAATTCAATCTACTCAGGAGTTAACAGGATTACCCTGTAGTGACGTAGTTCGATATGGCGGAGCAACATTATTACCTGGGGTTTTGGCTAAATAAATACTGAAATTGTTTTTTTAAAGCTAACTGTGTTATTCTTACTAAAGCGACGCGGGATAGAGCAGTCTGGTAGCTCGTCGGGCTCATAACCCGAAGGTCGGTGGTTCAAATCCGCCTCCCGCCATCTAAATGGCACTCAAGCAAAGACAATCTTTTATCCCAGTGTTTTCTATTTCCCATAAATACTGCGGTGAACAAAGGTAAATTTACTCCACAGCCGACAGAAGATGGTTCGTATACTTTCTTCTCGGAAGAATTTCAAGAAAATTTTCACTCCTCTTTTGGTGCGAAACAAGAAGCAGAGGTGAGATACATTAAACCCTGTTTAATTAAACAGCTAGCACAACAACAATCGACTATTCGCATCTTAGATGTTTGCTACGGCTTAGGCTACAACAGTGCTGCCGCCTTAGAAGCAATTTGGTCAGTTAATCCTCAATGTCGAGTCGAGTTAATTGCCTTAGAAATATCTGCCGATGTTCCTCGACAAGCAGTAGAGCATCGGCTCCTAGATCAATGGAAATCCCCTGTTCCAGAATTATTAGCTGAATTATCAAATAAATCTAAAGTTATCAGAGAAGTTTTTCAAGCCAAACTAATATTAGGTGATGCTAGACAAACAATTCAGACTTTAGTAGAAGGGCATTGGCAAGCTAACGCGATTTTTCTCGACCCTTTTTCTCCGCCAAAATGTCCCCAATTGTGGACGGTGGAATTTATCAACCTCGTAGCTCAGTGTCTCCTGCCTGATGCTGGGTTAGCAACCTATTCCTGTGCCGCAGCAGTTCGTACCGCCTTATCTAGTGCGGGGTTAAATATTGGCTCGATAACTGGTGCTGGTCGCAAATCTCCAGGGACTCTTGCTGCTTTTAAGTATAAAAGTTTACATCCACTGTCCCAGAGGGAGCAAGAACACCTACAGACCCGTGCCACAATTCCCTACCGCGATCGCACTTTGCAAGATACACCACAGCAAATTATCTACAATCGACAACAAGAACAAAAAACTAGCACTTTAGAACCTACTTCTCAGTGGCGCAAACGCTGGAGTCAGTCGCAAATTTAGCAGGGGATATCCCGTGAATTTAAGTAGGTATGATTTTTGACTCCTAGGTAAGCCAATGAAATACGCCCCAAATTAAGTATTCTGCCCGATCTCAAAAAAAAAATTAACATTCATAATATTTATTAATGGCAATTTTAAAAAGCTTTTTATCAATTTTGTCGTTGACAGAAAAGATCCGAGTTACGCTGGGATCAATAGTTAAATAACCTGAATCTTATCTTCTCTAACTTTCGCGATTTTGAGTCGAGGTAATATCAGTATGTTAGCTATTTTATATTAAAAAAAATTTCATTTTTCGAGAACAATAATGAAAGAAGTTGGCGAATTTCCACTGGCTACTAAAATAGGTTCTTTAGTGAGCAATAACTCTAATTTGACGACTGCTAAAATTCTGATTGTTGATGAAAATCCTCTAAGTCGGATGATAGTGCATGATTTTCTGTCCCTGGAAGATTATAAATTAGTTGAATTAGATGGTATGGATCCGATTTTTGAAGGCATTATCGAACAACAGCCAGATCTGATCTTGCTTGATGCGATGATGCGAAGGATAGATAGCTTTACCCTGTGTCGTCAACTGAAAGGAAATCATCTTACCGCCAATATACCGATTGTTTTTACGACTTTAACCGATAGCAGAACAGAAAGAATCAAAGCGATGGAAGCTGGTGGAAGTGATGTTTTGGTCAAGCCCCTCAACCGAATTGAACTATCCACCAGAGTTAAATCTTTGATCAACCAAAAATGTCTCAGCGATGGACTAAATCCAACGGAGCAGTTATTACTCACCATTGCCAAAGCAGTGGACAGTAGAGCAGTCACCAAGGGGGGTAGTATTCGTGTTGCTTCTTTAGTCAGGTTATTTGGTCGATATCTTAGCTTGAGCACCGCAGAAATTGAGAATCTGGCTTTTGCCGCTCATCTCCATGATATTGGCACGATCGCTATTCCTGATGCCGTTATGCTCAAGGCAGGAGAGTTAACTACTGAGGAAAAAGAAATAATTAGACAGCATGTTTTATTAGGGGAAGAGATTTGTCAACCACTGCGTAACCGTAGCGGGGTTTTGCCCATTGTCCGTCATCATCATGAAAAATGGGATGGCTCAGGTTATCCTGATGGTTTATCTGGAGAAACAATTCCCTATCTCGCTCAAATATTTCAGGTAATTGATATTTATGATGCTTTGACTAGCGATCGCCCTCATAAAAGAGCCTACAGTCCCCAGGAAGCATTACAAATTATGGATGAGGAAGCTAAAAAAGGTTGGCGCAATCCCGAATTGATTGAAAAGTTTACCATCTTTATTCGTTCCCAGGAACAGTAATTAGTCATGAGAAGTCATGAGATTCGTCTCGGTAACTTGACTTTATCTAGTCCATACTTAGGCGATCTCTGACGATTTCCTTAATTTCCCTAATTTAATAATTTAATGTCAGTTCGGTTTAAGAAGATTTATTTATCGAGGTAGTTATAAGCTATAAGCGACAAGCCTTTTAATGATTTTTAAATTTTATGATTCTTGAATTTTATCAAAAATGAAAGCTGTTAAAATCCTTATGTATAAAGCATTTGATTGAATCCTCAATAGCGATCCAAGTTGCTAAGAAAAAGTTGATAGGGAATAAAAAGCTTAAATTAAGTTAAAGCATGTTAAAAGGTCATAAACTTTATGGCTTGATTAAAATTAGATTGAGCAATAGAGAGAAAGCCAAGAAGATAATTGACAATTATATTTAAGGCGGGAACCCTGACCTAACATTTAATTTTAGTAAACTTAAGCGATCAGAGTGCGTTCACACAAAATACAAAAAATAGATTTAAGCAGTGAGTACCCATGTCCTTGTAGAAGGAAAGGAAACCTAAAACCAATTGT
>CALLPS010000087.1 GCA_938015355.1 uncultured Pleurocapsa sp. | reverse complement strand
GCCACTTTTCTATTAACTGGGGATTTTTTCCAGATTAATTTTTATGAGATTGGATATGCCATAGATGCAGAGCATCCTTTATAGATATTTAGGCTTTGAGGAGTCGAGATAGTTCTACAATTCTCCTTATTAATAATATTTGATTCGTATCGCGATCGCCTTTGATGATGAAAAATCTGCAATTACCTCAAAAAATAATGCTTCTGGGTGCAGGAGAATTAGGAAAAGAGTTTGTCATAGCCGCCCAGCGTTTAGGTAATTTTGTAATTGCTATTGATCGCTATGGTAATGCCCCCGCAATGCAAGTTGCCGATGCTTCTGAGGTGATTTCTATGCTTAGTGGTGATGACTTAGAACAAGTGGTGCAGAAATATCAACCAGACTTCATCGTGCCCGAAATTGAGGCGATACGGACGGAAAAGCTGGCGGAATTTGAACAAAGAGGCATTAGCGTCATTCCTACCGCCGCTGCCACTAACTACACCATGAATCGCGATCGCATTCGGGAACTTGCAGCAGAAAAATTAGGTATACGCACGGCTAAATATGCCTATGCCAGTAGTCTAGAAGAATTAATGCAAACATCGGCAGAGATTGGCTTTCCTAATGTTGTTAAACCTGTCATGTCTTCTTCAGGAAAAGGTCAGTCTACAGTTAAATCTGCCACCGAGGTTGCGACTGCTTGGAAACATGCGATCGCAGGTGCTAGAGGAGATACCCAGAAAATTATTGTCGAAGAGTTTATTAATTTTGAAATTGAGATTACTCTGATGACCATCAAACAATGGGATGCCCCGACAATTTTTTGTCCTCCCATTGGTCATCGTCAAGAAAGAGGAGATTATCAGGAATCTTGGCAACCTGCGGGGATATCAAAGGATAAAATTGCACAGGCTGAGGCGATCGCCACTAAAGTAACTGATGCTTTAGGTGGTGCAGGAATATTCGGAGTGGAATTCTTTATTACTAAAGATGAAGTAATATTTTCAGAACTATCTCCTCGCCCTCACGATACAGGAATGGTAACTTTAATCTCCCAAAACCTGAACGAATTTGAATTACATCTACGGGCAATTCTCGGGTTACCAATTCCGAAAATAGAAATTTTTGCCCCCTCTGCTAGTGCCGTAATTCTGGCTCAAGAACATTCGGAGAAGATCATTTTTACTAATGTAGCTCAAGCTTTAACCCAAGAAGATACAGATCTACGGTTATTTGGTAAACCAGATTCCCGCCCCTATCGCCGCATGGGAGTCGCTCTCGCCAAAGCAGAAACCACTGAATTAGCCAGAAAAAAAGCTTCCCAAGTAGCCAGCACCATTTCCCTTGCTTAATTAAAGCAAAACGCAAATCATCTAAATCTTGATGAAAAATACTTTTAGCTGATCTTATACGCTTTGTGATTTTGATTACCCAACATCAAGCGATCGCAGTAAATATACCGTAATAGTAGCTGCCCAAAGGGGGATAAAGATTTATGAATAAAATATGAAATTCTTAAGCAAGGAGAACAAACAATACTAATATTTTTCTGTAGGATAATTCTTACATCCCATTAGCAACAATAGAAAGCTACATTGCAATATTTATCTGCTTGATTAGACTTGAATTCAAAGTACTTTTGCTACTCTTAGTTGAGCGGATAATTGTGGCATCAAATCTAGCTATTTGTTATCGTGAAAGTATTTTCGACAAGCTTAGGAACAAGTTTTCATTGTTTAGAAGAAAGCCGTCGTCGTGCTTAATTTTCTTCGTAAAAAAAATTCTTAGCCTTATTTTGGCTGCCTTTGAAAACATGAAAAATAATTTTATAACCAAGATATTTTCTATCAGTAAATATCTAGATTTGTTTCTAGTCTTGGTTTGGTTTGGGCAACAGAAAATCTGATCACTTTTGGTCAATTAACTTAAAATATTAAAATAGAGGAGCAATTTTGGAAGAATCAATAATTTACGTAGATATTGACGCTACGGAAGGAGAAAACGATGGTTCCTCTTGGGCAAATGCCTACACAGATCTCCAGTCTGCTTTAGCAGTTGCTGGTGCTAGCGATCAGATTTGGGTTGCCGAAGGAACCTATCTTCCTACTACAACTATTGACCGTAACGTTAGCTTTGTAATTAATAATGGTGTCAAGGTATATGGTGGCTTTACTGGTGACGAAACATTACTAGCACAACGCGACTTTCAAACTAACGAAACTATTCTGAGTGGTAATATCGGCGAAGATACTCAAGCAGATAATAGTTATCATGTCGTTGATATAACTGGTTCCACTGCAAGTACTATTATTGATGGATTTACAGTTACAGAAGGTCAAGCAGATGGAGGTCTTCAAAATGGAGGTCTTAGAACAGATTATGGTGGGGGTATTTATGCTCAAGAAAATGGTAGTGCTTCTATTGTAAATTCAGTTGTTACTGATAACTTCGCTAGTGGTCAGGGCGGTGGAGTATATACGGGAAGAGACAGTAGTATTAATGTAGTCAATAGTACATTAAGCAATAATCTTGCTGGTGAAGAAGGTGGAGCTATAGCTGGTTGGAGAAATATTAGTCCAAGTATTATTAATAGCCTATTTTATAGTAACGAAAGTCAATTTGGAGGAGCTGTATTTACTAGATTTACCGATGATTTAGAAATTAACAATAGCACTTTTGCTAATAATTTAGGAGGCGAAGCTAATTCAATTGGTCTATCAGATAACAGCGAGCCAATAGTTGCTAATAATAGTATTTTTTGGAATACTGTAGGACGAGATGACAATCACTTTGATTTTTCGGGTAGCTTTTCAAGACGTTTGATAATCAACAATTCTATTATTCAAGGGGATTATCAAGGAGAAGATGAAAGTGTCAATAATCTTACTGAAGATCCTCTGTACTTTGACCCTGAAAATAACGATTTTCGTTTGCAATTAGACTCTCCAGGTATTGATGCTGGTGACAATGAAGCTATTACTGGCATCGGTGTAGATACTGAAGTTAGGGGAAATCTGAGAATTTATAACGAAACCGTTGATATCGGCGCTATTGAATATGGTTTGTATTTTAATATCAACGATGTCACAGTAACCGAAGGAGATGAGGGGACGACTGAAGCGGAGTTTGCAGTTACTTTACTAGATACTCTAGATCAACCAGCCACCGAACAAATAACTGTTGATTATGCTACTAGTGATGGTAGAGCGAATGCGGGAGAGGATTTTGAATCTACTTCTGGGACATTGATATTTGCCTTAGAAGATACGGAGTTAAATACTATTGTTCCAGTTTTTGGTGATACTCTACCTGAAACCAACGAAACTTTTTTTGTTAGTTTGAGTGAAGCAACTGGAAATGCGGTGCTCCGAGATAGTCAAGGGGTTGGTCTAATTGCTAATGATGATATTAATCAAGCAGGTGGAACTGTTTTCCGTCTATTAAATCCTGATGTAGGCGTTCATTTTTACACTACCGATGTTGATGAGCGAGATGAATTTATCGCTTCAGGTAATTATGAGTCTGAAGGGGCATCTTTTACTTCAGTAAATCCCAGCATTGAGACTTCCGAAGAAGTTTTTCGCTTCTTTAATGAAACTACTGGTGTACATTTATACACCACTGACGAAAATGAACGAGATTTTATTCGGGATAATTTAACTGAATTTGCCTTTGAAGGAGCAGTATTTAATGCTTACGAAACACCGATTGAAGGTTCAATTCCTGTTTATCGTTTCTTTAACGAATTTTTAGGAGTACATTTTTATACCCCTAATGCAGCGGAGAGAGATTTTGTTGAAGAAAATTTATCTAACTATGAATCAGAGGGCATTGCTTATTATGCTCTCCCTTTAGATGAATAAACATACTCATCAAACATCTGATTAAAATCTGAGTACAGGACAAACGGTTTTCATCTTTATTATCTCACTTGATAGCTTGCACCCTAAAGGGCACTTGTCCGAACATGGGGGTTTATTCTCGAATGGGGAGACGACTAGAGGGATACTTCAAATCAGCAACGCTAGAGAATTTCAATTCTAGTTGCTTGAAATTATTAAACCTCCCTCATCTCCCCGATATAAGCAATGCCAATAATGCTCAACTTCCATTTTTGAGGATCTTTTTTCACAGGCTCCTCCTTGAAATAATCCAATTCAAACTTATCAGGATATTCCTGACATAAAGCAATGGATACTGGTGCAAATTCTAAGGAAGTCTTTAATCTTAGTAAAGGCAAAGTAATGAGGGTAATATTTTGTGGTCGAAGGGGGCTAATCCAAGAAGAATAAGAACTCGTCACGATTTGCTGAGAATTAAAATCAATCTTGATCAAGCCGTCATTCGGATCAGATTTGATAAATATTGCCACTAATCTTCCTTTTAGTAAGAATTTAAGAGAATTACCCTGAGAGATGGTGAAGTTTTTTTCTCTAAAGACAGTATTTTGGAAGACTGATACTCTAGGGGGATCAGTAAAGAAACTTGTATTGGCAAAATTCTCGAAAAAAGCTAGTTGTTCAAAATTATCCTCATAGATCGGTTTAAGACTTTGAGCCAACGGATAATTTTTCTCTGACTTAAGACTGTTTATAATGCCCCTCTGCTTAAGTTTTTCTATAATCACCTGAGAAACAACTTGCACTCCATAGGGTCTAGAGTAGTGGGAATCATCTTTTTCACTATATAAAGATTTAATAAAATCTACTCCTTCCTTTTCCTTCAACAAGGTAGTTATATTAACTACTGGGAGAGAATAGTAATCAGCAATTGATTCATAAAGTTCTGATAAAGCACAATGATTATTGTAATAATTGTCCTGGTTAACTCCAAAAATAAGAATAACAATTAAGCAGTTAGGATTGGATTTTTGGCATTTCCTAATAAAACCTTCCAAAGATTGTCCTGCTAATGAGAGTGAATATTGATCGAGTTCAACAATGTGGCGATCATTTACGCAATATTCATATAAAATCAGATCGCTATTCAGTGCAATATTAAATCGATCCTGTTGGATTAGACCGAAGACATTAGGAACTCCTCCCAAAGAATAATACTTTAAAGAAGTAGTCTGGGATGTTATTTGACCAAGAGAACGTTCTAAATATTTAGCATAACCTTTTCTGATAACTGAATTTGACCCCCCAACTATGGAGATTCTCAAATCGGCTGGTTTGCTAATGCCTATAAAATTCTTGAGAAACATTTAAGTTTTACGAAAATTCTTAAATAAACAGTTTAAATAGCATAACGGTTTTGTATTTTTTTTGTTGTATTAAATTTAGTCTGAAAATCAGCTTTTGCTCATGCCAACATTTGTCAAGATAGAAAAAGGGATTGTCGATAAAGAAATTTTTGATCAGCATGTTTCTGCTCATAAAAGCTATGTTCGTCAACTAATTGAACAAGGACATAAAGCTAAAACTGGCTATTGGAAGGAACTTGGAGGAGGAATGTTAGTTTTTGAAGCCAATTCCCGAGAGGCCGCCCTAGCAATAATCGCTCAAGATCCTCTCATTGTCAATAATTGTGTTGAATATGAACTTCATGAGTGGTGTATCGTTGTTGAGTGATTCTAAGGCTTATTTTTTACTGATCAGAAATTTGTAGCTTAATGTTTAGAGTTTAAAGCTTTTGATAAAATTCTAGATTGACAATTTGAACATAATTGATCTTTAACCAAGATAATGTTTTTTATGATGCAAAAAATTTAATAGAGTTAAGCTAATTAATAACCAGAAATACCCGAAAGTATAGCCAGCTAGAATATCCGTTGCCCAATGAGCCTTGACATATACGCTACTAAACCCAATTAGTAATATTAATGTAGTAGAAAAACCATAAATATATCGAGTCAGATGGGGATATCGTACTGAAATTAGATAACACATATAAAAGTAAAAAACCAAGTTCCCTGTGGCATGACCGCTAGGAAAACTATCGGGACTTAAATCACTAACTAATCTTGGTTTTGGTGGACGGGAGCGATCAAAAAATGGTTTAAGCACCTCGTCTACTAGCAACAAAACTCCCAGGGTGGCAAAAACTAATGCTTTAACTTCTTGCCAATAGCGTTGGCGAATTAAAATTATCAGGGCAATTAAAACTACTGAACCTGTAAAATAAGTACCAGTAAAGCGATAAACACTAGTAAAAGCAAAATCTAAGAAAGAATTTCTGTGAGCCTCTAAGAATTCGTAAATCTGAATGTCAAACTGATAATAGTTTTTATTTATTGTCTGATAACAAAGCTGAAAGAAGGGGACTATTACTAGAAGCAGCAAATAGTATTTTTTGCGGTCAACTTTGCGATATTTTGGCATCTAAATAATAAAAAGAAAGTCAGATAGGCTTCGGCAATTATAATCATTTTCCATTCCAGCCGTAGTCAGTTGGAGAATTAATCAAAAAGTGCCCTCAAGAATTAGCTAGCGCATCACACGAAGTTAGTGCTAAAGCACTTGTCCGAACATGGGGATACCGCTCCGCATATCATGGGCGGGCTTCGCGTCTGATCGCAACTGCTGGCAATTTTTTTCCACTCTCTCTCGGTCAATTTCATTTATCATAATAAGTTGACCCAAATATAAGAAATTATTCATTTTTCAGTTATGACCAAGCAAACTATTTCTGTCTTAGTAGAAGACGAAGCAGGAGTTTTAACCCGCATTGCCGGGTTATTTGCTCGCCGTGGATTTAACATTGAAAGCCTGGCAGTCGGTCCTGCTGAGCAATCTGGAGTCTCACGGATTACCATGGTTGTGCCTGGAGATGAAAAAGTTGTCGAACAGCTAATTAAGCAGCTATATAAACTCATCAGCGTCCTGAAAGTACAAGATATTAGTCAACAGCCTTGTGTGGAGAGGGAGTTAATGTTGATTAAGGTTAACGCCACTGCTTCTAATCGAGACGAGGTGATTCAACTGGCACAAATTTTCCGCGCTAGAGTTGTCGATTTATCAGAAGAAGCCTTAACGATTGAAGTGGTGGGCGATCCTGGCAAAATTGTCGCGATTATTCAAATGCTCAACAAATTTGGCATTCGAGAAATTGCTCGCACAGGTAAAATTGCTTTA
>CALLPS010000086.1 GCA_938015355.1 uncultured Pleurocapsa sp. | reverse complement strand
ACTTGCATAAGTAGGTAGGCGAAATAATTTATAAGACCAAGACCCGAATGTGAAATCCCAGTCCCTAGTCCCTAGTCCCTAGTCCCTAGTCCCTAGTCCCAAAATAAATCATCTTATATTTAATTACACCCACTTACTTATCTTTTTTCTGGCATTAGTATCTTCTGTTGTTTCAGAGGCTTATATCGTAATGTAGAATACTTTGTTATTCCACCGAATATTCTAATTACTGAATGTCAAGAAAGTTCGACAACAGGACTGAAATTGGGAATTCTTAATACTTGGAATAAAAAACTAAAACAGTTTATTCAATTAACAGAACAAAAAAAATCACTTTTTAATCGCTCGATATTTTTCCTGACAGTATCAGGAACTTTAGCTATTATGGATTACACCATAGACTTTTGGCTGAGATTTAATTAAACTCGAAACAATTATAGCGATCGCAGATAAAGAGCCTTTACCCCAACTATAAGCTTTTTAGACTATAGTTACTATAGATTATTAGAAATAGCTGCCACGGGACAGATCGGAATACACTGCTCACAAACAATACAGCGCGATCGCCGAAAATCCAAACGGAAGGTTTCTGGGTTTAAGACCAATGCCTGAGTAGGACACACCCCAGTACATAAACCGCAATCTACACAGCTATCTTCATCAATGACAATTTCGCCGCTAGCAGAAAAAACCTGAAAGTCCTCCATTCTCATCCATTCAATTGCCGCATCAATTTGATCGATGTCTCCCTGCAACTCAACCACCAGTTTCCCAATCTGGTTGGGTGCAACCTGAGCTCGAATGATATTAGTGGCAATATTAAAATCCTTTGCCAGACGATAAGTCAGAGGGATACGAATCGCATTACTCGGAACAGTTATCGTTACTCTTTTTTTCATGGTAGATATTTAGCTAGAGCATTACGGATTGAGCTATTGATCCCATAAGTATAGGTGCCATCTCGTGCATTACACAAAGCGATCGACTCGTCATATATGTTTCTATTTGACTATATTTAAGGCGAAGTTAAATAATACTTACTCACACATCATCTGCTGTTTAATATCAAGGAAAGAACAATCGCCGATCCCAAATCACGGGTTGATTTAAGCTGGTGACGATTGTTGAAAATTGAGGATGGGCTTCGTTAATCAAAATATTATTTTCCATTGGCGCAATAATACTGGGAACGATTAGAATACACGAACGCTTAGATTTGAGCCAATCATCGCCAAAAGCTTTCGTGATGTTGGATTGTTTCCACCCAGTCAAACTATAGATAGTGACGGTTTCGTAGGTCGTACCTACGGGAATGCTAATCTCAATCCACTGTTGACCTTCTGGGATATCTCCAGTATTACTGTGGACTAGTTTCTCCAGCATTGCCAAAGAATAATTTTCCCCACAGTAGATCACTGGATAGCTAGCATTCCAGCGACCAGGGTAAAGCTTTGCTCCCGTACCGTCAAAAATTGGATAGCGATTATTATGGATTCCAATACGATAGGCTTTTATAGTTCGATCCGAAATAGACGCAATCATCAAGCACCAATACCAAACATCAATCTACCTAGTACTTCTTCTACCTGTCTCGCTCCCAGTTCTCCTAAACTCGCATCAAAGGGAGTACGATTTTCCAGCATCGGATGAGACTTAATCATAAATTCTCTAGCTTTTTCTTCCGAATCCCACACCTCAACAGCAAAGGAATAAACTCTGGCTAATCGTTCGGCTTTTTGGCTTTCTTCGACGTTTAGTAACGAACCTGCTCTTTGCCTTCTGATGAAAGTACTGCGTGGCACTAGCTGATAAATTTTATCTGTCTGCCCTGGATAGATTTTTTTGACGACTTCAGGGACTACATTTGTTGGCAAGCCTTTGAGAACCACTTTCTCCAAATCGCGATCGCTCTGTACCTTAGTTCCCAAAACCTCTTTCCCGCCAAGCATTTCGGCTGTAGAAATAGCATTAACCATATATAATTATGTTTAATTGGTTATTTCAATAATACCATCTGGACAATATCAATTGCGACTCAAACCCCTGATCACCCGACACCGAAATCAAACTGAATAATAGCGAGTCCCCTATTCTGGAATAAGCTGCAAAACTTAAAAAAACCTTAACGATATTCCTCCTAAGAATTTATAGTAAGAGCAGAGATTGATAACTAAGCTTAAAAAAACATCATGAAAGCAATTACTATTTTGGGTTCAACTGGTTCGATTGGGACACAAACCCTGGATATTGTTACCCATCATCCCGATCAGTTTCGGGTGGTAGGTTTAGCTGCGGGGAGTAATGTTACTCTCCTTGCAGAACAAATTCGTACCTTTAAACCTGAAATAGTTGCCCTGGGAAACGAGACAAAATTAGCAGAATTAAAAGATGCGATCGCATCTTGTCCCCATCAGCCTCAGATATTAGTTGGTCAATCAGGTATTTGTGAAGTTGCTCGCTATGGTGATGCCGAGAGTGTCGTAACAGGTATTGTCGGTTGTGCAGGCTTGTTACCGACCATTGCCGCTATTGAAGCAGGGAAAGATATTGCCTTAGCAAATAAAGAAACTCTAATTGCTGGTGCGCCTGTAGTATTGCCTCTAGTTAAGAAACATCAAGTAAAATTGCTACCTGCTGATTCAGAACATTCGGCAATTTTTCAGTGTCTTCAAGGTGTTCCTGAAGGAGGTTTGCGACGGATCATTCTCACTGCTTCTGGAGGCTCATTCCGCGACTTACCCGTAGAGAAATTAAGCTCAGTTACCGTCAAAGATGCTCTCAAACATCCTAACTGGTCTATGGGACAAAAAATCACTATTGATTCTGCCACCCTCATGAATAAGGGTCTAGAAGTAATTGAAGCTCATTATCTATTTGATCTCGATTACGATCATATCGATATTGTGATCCATCCCCAAAGTATTATTCATTCCCTGATTGAAGTCCAGGATACCTCGGTGTTGGCGCAATTAGGCTGGCCCGATATGCGCTTACCTCTACTCTATGCTTTATCATGGCCAGAACGCATTTACACTGATTGGAAACCACTAGATTTAGTCAAGGCAGGAGATCTTACTTTCCGTGAGCCAGACCATGACAAATATCCCTGCATGCAATTAGCTTATGCTGTAGGTAGAGCAGGGGGATTAATGCCAGCAGTCCTCAATGCGGCTAATGAACAGGCTGTAGCACTATTTCTTAATGAGAAAATTGGCTTTTTAGATATTCCCCGTAAAATAGAGGCGGTGTGCGATCGCTTCTTGAGTCAAAACACCTCTGAACCTAGTTTAGATGATATCTTAGCTGCGGATCAGTGGGCAAGACAAGCCATCTTTGATTGTTAAACGAGCTTTTTGCTGGTAGCTATAAGCAGATTAGAAGCAAATTTGACTAGTTGCAGAATTACACTCGTTAGCCTAGATCTGAAAACTTAAAGGAGTGGGTCGAGCTATTCCATATCCTTGAGCATAATCGACTCCGATTTCATTCAGTTGCTGGAGAATAGCATCATCTTCAACAAATTCAGCCACAGTCTTGATGTGCATAATCTTAGCAATGTGGTTGAAATATGTAACTGTTGCATGAGCTACTTGATTGTTAACGATATTTTTAACAAAACTACCGTCTATTTTCAGATAATCTACCGACAAATTTTCCAGATATGTTAGAGAACTCATCCCACTACCAAAATCATCTAAAGCAATAGAACAACCTAAGTATCTTAATTCTTCGATAAACTGAGCTGCGATCTCTAAATTAGAAATAGCCGTAGTTTCAGTAATCTCGAAGCAAATAGTACCAGGAACAATTTGGAAGTGCTCAAACTGTTCTTTGAGAAAAAGACGAAACTGTTTACTATTAATACTTACTCCTGAAAGATTAATGGCGTATATATTACTGTGTGGATTCTTATTCTCTTGACAATAGGTATTGTAATTAGCCATAAAGTGACTAATTACCCAGCGATCTATCGCTGGCATAAGACTATAACGTTCTGCTGCGGGGATAAAAGCACCAGGGAGAATCAGTTGCCCTTGGTCATCTCTTAAACGTAATAATATTTCATAGCGATTGACTGTTTCTAGTTCTAGATCCCTCTCTGGCTGATCTTGAATCGAAACAATTTTTTGCGAGTAGAGACAAAAGCGCTCCTCTTCTAAAGCTTGATTTAATCTGACAATCCATCGTCTTTCCCCCAAATTTTTTGATAATTCCAGATCATTATCTTGATGAACATGAATACAGTTGCGACCATTAGCTTTTGCAATGTAACAAGCTGCATCAGCCGTATTCATTAATTTATCTATATTCTCCGTATGAGTTGATATTTCTACCAGACCAATACTTACTCCAATCGAAAAAATTTGACCTTGCCAGCTAAAACGAAAATCTTCAATCCATTGTCTGAGATTATTAGCAATTTTAATAGCGATGGACAAAGGACATTGAGTTAGCAAAAATCCAAATTCATCTCCCCCCAAACGAGCCAAAACATCTGAGGAACGAACTTGTTGCTGCAACAAGTTGGTGATTTGCTTGAGTAATTCGTCTCCAGCGTTATGACCACAGGTATCATTAATTATTTTAAATTGGTCTAAATCTAAGTAGCAAAAAGCGTGTTGATGTTTTTCATGATGAGCTGAAGAAATTGCTTTAATTAGCCTCTGCTCAAATTCACGCCGATTGTATAATCCTGTCAAAGGATCGTGATTGGCTTGCCAAGATAGTTGGTTACTTAGTTGACGAGATTCTGTAACATCTCGAAAAACAATCACCGCACCAATGACTTGACTTTGATTATTGCAAATTGGTGCGGCAGAATCTTCAATCGCATATTCACTACCATCACGAGCGATTAGTATCGTGTGATTAGCTAATCCGACTACTCTATTTTCTTGTAATACTTTTTCAATTGGGTTGGCAACAGGTTCCCTAGTATATTCATTAACAATGTGAAATATATCCGACAAATTTTGTGCCTGGGCTTCTTTAAAATTCCAGCCAGTTAACTTTTCTGCCATCGGATTAATATTGACAACTTTACCTATGGCATCTGTACTGATTACTGCATCCCCAATTGACTGCAAAGTGACTTGAGCTAGTTCTTTCTCTTGTTGTAGTTGGCTAGTTCTTGCTTCTAACTCAGATTGCAAAGTTTCGATCACGCCAAAAAGTTCTGCGGGGTCTAGAACTTTTAACATATTGAACTGTGTGATCATCCCTTGTAACTCTCCGTGCTCCCCAACGATCACCAATCGTCGCACCCGTAATTTTTCCATCTGCTGACGTACTTGCATCAGAGAGTCAGTAGTCTTCATACAGACTAGGGGTGTACTCATAACAGTTTCAGCGATTGTGCTAGCTAAATTTAGCCCTAATATTTGGAATTGAACAATATCTCTTTCTGTAATGATTCCGACAGGAATGGATAAGAAATTATCAGTGTCGTTATGGTTTAATCCATCTTTAGTCTGGGCATGGGGAGCATTAACGATGATGATACAACTCGTCTTGTTTTCTGTCATCATTTGTGACAAGCTCAATACAGAGGAAGTTTGTGGTGCGTGAAAAACTTCTCTCGTCATGGCTTCGTCTACTCGACGAAATTTCAGAAGATTAGATGGATGTAAAGCATGGCAAATCGTCTCTACACTGACCATTCCCTTCAGCTGATCAAGATTGTCTACAATGGGCAGATGTCTGATCCGATGCTGACGAAAAATTGTCAGAGTTGTATGAATATCCAAAAAATCAGATTCTTTGAGAGTGATGAGATTAGTGGTCATCACTTTATCTATTCTGGTCTCAGCTAAATTAATTCCTGCTGCGGTCAATTTAACAATATCAGGTTCGGTCAAAATTCCGACTAATTGTGACTTTTTGAGAACCAAAACATAGCTGAAGCGACGAGTATGTTGACCATCATGATGATTCATCTGCACAATTGCCTCCATAACTCCTTTACTAGAGTCACAAGTTGGAGGGTTGTACTCAATTACATCATCGAGATTGAGGCATTGATATTGATAGGATAAGTTCACAGGACTGTTTCAAGGGAATATCATCGCTCAATATTATCTCTTAGTAATAGTTATCTTGTTAAGAGTTCTCTTGTAATATTTTTGCTGCCATAATGATGATGAAGACTAATAACAAAATAGGGCAGTAAATTATTTAGTTTCTATCAAGTTGGTCAATACTTCCTGACAATAAATTCATAACTATCTAAAATAATTTATAAGTTAAGCTTGGGTCAATTTTCTGACGGATAGTCACAATTGAATAATTTAATTCCACATCTATAATTTACTATTATCTGATTAAAGTATGGACATCAACGAGACTATGGCTCAAATGAAGTCTCAACTGGAGCAAATTGAGCAACAAGAAGAAGCTAACCAGAAAGATCAAGCGGAAGTTAGTCAACGTATTATTGATCTAGAAGCTGAACTACAGCAGCAGCATCAACGCCGTAATGAATTAGATGAAGCAGCTTTGAGATTTTATACTCAAGCTGAGGAATTAAGACCTAAATTAGATAAATTAGAACGTATTGCTAATTTATCAAAAGAATTTTTAGAATTACATACTGAGTGTCAAGATAGTCAAGACTTACTTAGTACTTTATACTCTTCTGTCTCAGCCGAATCAATTGAAGATAATAAACAAGCTTTGCTTAATTCCCCCCTGTTTAAGCAAAAAAAAAATAAGCCCATCTCTCCAAAAATACAACCGAAAGATTATTCGCAATACTCGATTAGTATTGACGAAATCAAAAATGCTATGCCTAATGCAGAAAAACTTTACCAAAAGCTCGTGGCAAACTATCTAGAGGAGTATAAAACATATCAAAACTTTATTCTTGATGGCTTGGATGTGATTTGGTATGCTGTGGCGTTTATTGCATTTGGTCGCTCTTCTTATCGCAAAATGGGCTTCAAATATCATCCTGATTTAGATGGTTCAGAACGTGCCATGCAGCTAGTAAATACAGCTTGGTCGATTTCTCAGAATTATCTAGGAGATTCAACTCAAACTAACAACAGCATCAATAACTCTGTAATTTAGATCAGTTATAGTTATTCATTGGTCTTGGGATAGCTCCTAAATGCGACTTAAATGATCATGATAATTCTTGGGTATATTCTTGAATATCTTGGAAATATAAAATGCGATCGCAACATCAATATTGAACTTACTTTTAGATAAGCATCTAGGAAAATTATGTGATATGTGAGCAACATACATTTGCGAAGATGAAAAAGCTATTGTAGAAATATCACGAAGCAAACGGGAGCATCCCTTATCCCTCATCCCTTTAAAACATGTCTTTCCATTTCTCTTCTTGGTCGATTAAAAACCCTGTACCTACCATCGTCACCTTTCTGATACTAGGAGTTGTCGGCATCACTTCGTTTATGGCTTTGGGGATTGATGAATCCCCTAATATTGATGTGCCGATAGTTATTGTGAGTGCAACCCAAAGGGGAGTTAGCCCCACAGAATTAGAAACCCAGGTAACCAAGAAGATTGAAGATGCAGTAGCTAATTTAGATGGCATTGATGATCTTAGTTCTACCATTACTGATGGTAGTTCTAGTACGGTAATTAACTTTGACTTTGGGATAGATAGCGATCGCGCTATCAATGAAGTACGTAATGCAATTTCTCAGGTACGCCCAGAATTACCCCAGGATCTTGATGAACCCAGTGTTACTAAACTACAGTTTACAGGAGGCTCAGTTGTTACCTATGCTGTAGCTTCTGAGCAGCGTTCAGTAGAAGATTTAAGTAATTTGGTTGATAGAACTATTATTCCCGAATTACTTAATGTTAAGGGGGTAGGACAAGTAGATCGCTTGGGAGGTTTAGATCGGGAAGTTAGGGTAAATCTCGATCCCGAACGCTTACAAGCTTATGGTATTACCGCCACGGAAATCGATAGTCAAATTGCCCAGTTTAATATTAATTTGTCTGGAGGGCGATCCGAAGTAGGGGGACGAGAACAAAGTGTTCGTACTTTAGGTAGTGCCAAAACTGTCAGGGATTTACAGGGTTATCCTATAGAATTAGACAATGGCGAGACTGTTCCTCTGTCCAATTTTGGCGAAGTTGCTGATGATTTTGAAGAATCTCGTCAAAAAGCCTTTTTAAACGGTAATCCTGTAGTTGGATTTGCCGTTAAGCGTAGTTTGGGCAGTACCTTGGTATCTGTAGAAGAATCTGTCACCGAGGAGATCGCCGAATTAAGAACTACCTTACCCAAAGATGTCAAGTTAAAACTAATTTTTACCAGTGCTGATGAAATTCGCGCTTCCTATCGCGGCACCATTAATTCTTTAGTTTTGGGTTGTCTCCTGACCGTACTTACTGTGGGCATCTTTCTGCGAGATTGGCGTGTAACTCTAATTACCGCAACTGCTTTACCCCTATCAATTATTCCTACCTTTTGGGTGATGAAAACTCTAGGTTATACCCTCAACAGCATGAGTCTATTAGCGTTAGCTCTGGCGGTAGGTAACTTAGTTGATGATGCCATCTGTATGATTGAAAACATTGATCGCCATTTACAGATGAAGAAAAAACCATTTCAAGCCGCTCTCGATGCAGCGAGGGAGATTGGTTTGGCAGTAGTAGCAACTACAGCGACAATTGTCGCGGTATTTATTCCTGTGGCGTTTATGGGAGGAATTCCTGGGCAATATTTCCGTCCCTTTGGGGTAACGGTGGCAGTTTCTACTATGTTCTCTACCCTAGTAGCCTGTAGCGTGACACCGATGCTTAGTGCTTATCTACTGAAACCAAAAAAACAGATTTTTCAATATCCTCGCTTTCGCGCTTTGAATGCTGTCAACTACGACATCACGCCAGAGGGCAGAAAAAGTAAGAAGCCTCAAGGAAATGCTGCCGATACTTCTGGTATTACACTTTCTAGTATTTCTTCCCAAGACTTTGATCCGAATGCGTCAGGAAAACGTCAGCCTTATCGTTTCTTGCTCAATCTAGCTTTAAGAAATCGCATTACTACTCTGATTCTGGCAGCGACTTTCTTCTTTGGCAGTTTACAGCTTGTTCCTTATATTCCTAAAGGCTTATTTGATGCTGGAGATACAGGACTTAGTAGGATTCAAGTCGAATTGCCCCCTGGTTCAAAACTGGATGATACCCAAGCGGTAATGGAGCAGTTAGACAAAACCATCCGTAAACAGCCCGCAGTAGCTAGTATTCTGTCCCAGGTAGGAGAAGAAGGCAACATTAATACTGGATTATTATCAGTTATTTTAGTTCCCAAAAACGAACGAGCCTTATCTCAGCAAGAATTTCAGGACAAGATGCGCCAAGTATTTAGTAAAATTCCTGGAGCCAGAATTAGCTTTAAAAGTCGCGGTGCGGGGGGCAGCAACAAAGACGTTTCCTTGATTCTGCGGAGTAATAATCCTCAAATACTAGAAGAAACTGCCGATACCCTGGAAAAACAAGTTAGAGAAGTTCCTGGAATGGTTGATGTAACGACTAGTGCCAGCCTAGTTCAGCCCGAAATTATTATTGAACCAGATCCCCTACGAGCAGCAGACTTGGGAGTTACCGTCCAGGCGATCGCTAATACCGCCTCTTTAGCATCCATTGGTAACACTGAATTCAATCTGGCTAAATTCAATTTACCAGACCGTCAGATCCCGATTCGGGTGCAAATCAACCCCGAAAAACGTCAAGATATTGAAACCTTAAAAAATCTACGTATCCCTGCTCGTGATGGCACCCTGGTTCCCCTCGAAGCCGTTGCTACCATTCGCCTGGGTAGTGGTCCTGCAACCATTGAGCGCTTTAATCGTAACCGTCAGGTAACCGTAGAAGGTAACTTACAAGGATTAGCTTTAGGAGATGCGATCGCCAAAATTCGAGCCTTACCGACAATGCAAAATTTACCTCCAGAAGTAAAAGAAGAGCCTTCGGGAGATGCAGAAATTATGCGGGATATCTTTAGTCGTTTTGCAGGAGCCTTAGGGTTGGCTATCTTATGTATCTACGCCATTTTAGTCTTACTCTACAACAATTTTGTCTATCCCATGGCGATTTTGGTCGCTTTACCCTTATCTGTCGGGGGGGCATTAATAGGACTATTAATTACCCAAAAAGAACTAGGATTATTTGCTCTAATCGGCATTGTCTTATTAATGGGTTTAGTGACTAAAAATGCGATTTTGCTGGTAGATTTTGCCCTAGCAGGGCTAAAAGAAGGTAAACCTCAACGCAAAGCTGTAATTGCTGCGGGAGTATCACGCTTGCGTCCGATTCTGATGACCTCGATTTCCACTATTGCAGGAATGATGCCCATCGCCTTGCAATTTGGTGCTGATGGTGAAGTGCGGAGTCCTATGGCGATCGCAGTAATTGGTGGTTTTACGACCTCAACTCTTCTTACCTTGGTAGTTGTCCCTGTCTTATTTACCTATGTCGATAGCTTTATTCAAGGAAGTAGCAAATTCTTTGGCTTAAATCGCTCTAAGCCCTCTAGTCGTGAAGTTACATCCTCCCAAATCACTCCCTAGTAATTAAATTCTCGACTAGTTTGATAATCGAGGTCAGCGCGATCGAATACGTTACCTTTGTCGAGATGGCTGAGAATAGTGGCAAATTCGCGATCGCTAAATTGGGTTTTATTATGTTTCTCTAGCTGGGTTTTAAGATTAGCTTTAAGTTCTTTACTATCTCTAATTTGTACTGCTTCATAACCCAAACCTTTCAGGCGTTGAATTAAATCTAGTTCTAGTTCTTGTTCAGATTGGGTCATGGTTGGCTTTGTCGATAATTTTGGGAATTCCGGCACAGAAAACTTGAAAACTACTAGATTTGTTAGCATCAAGGGATAAATAAGGTGCGATCACTTTGGAATGTGTACCAGGATAATAGGCTGGAACTAATTTCCTAAGTTCTTGTTTGGCATTATTCAGGAGATCGGGGTTGCGAAATTTCTTTTGGGTTTGTTTTTTGCGGAGGCTATTTGCGGTAAGGTTATAAGCCTTTTCCACAGCAGCTAAATCACCGAGAAACCAAGACTCTAATTCATGGCAGATAATCCGAATCATCGTTTCTGGTTTGCCCGCCTGTTGACACAGTTCTAATAATTTAGCCTTAAGTGCTTGGCAGTTGTGGGAATCTTGGTCATGGACGATGACAAACTGAGTAGCAGGATTAGATTTAAAAGCTTTGATTTTCTTGGGAATGGATTTGGCAAGATCCTGTTTACCTTGGTGAGAAATGCAAATATAGCGAATATAATCGGGAATCAGTTGGGGTAGAATCTCCTCTAAAACATATTTGATCGAGGGTTCTTCTAGTAAAAAAATCAGATCGTAACTCATTAGGGGGCGACTCCTTCAAACCAGCCCTGATTCCAGAGGTATCCAGGTAAATCTCCTGCTTCTACTAAATTTCTTAAAACCTCTTGATCGCTGGCTTTATAGATCTTCGTTATTCCCTGTTCTTTAATTAGCCAAAAAATACTCTTTAAGGGAACAGCATTTAAAAAGTCGGGGGAATGAGTCGAGACAAAAACTTGTCCACCTTGCTGGGCATAAATGGCAAATTCTTCGGCAAGTTCTTGCAGCAGGGTTGGGTAAAGCTGGTTTTCAGGTTCTTCGACACACAGTAAGGGGTGGGGTTTCGGGTCAAAGAGCAAAATTAGATAGGCAAACATTTTCATTGTCCCATCAGATACATAGCGATCGCTAAATGGGTCTTTAAAAGCTCGGTCTTGAAATTTTAGAACTATTCTGCCGTCTTCGGTTTCTTTAGCTTCTACTTGAGAAATACCAGGAACTTTTTCTCTCATTTTGTCGAGAATCTGCTGGAAGATTTCGGGGTGTTCTTGATAAATATATTGGGACACCACTGCCATATTGTCCCCCGTAGGAGAGAGATGTTCAGCATATAGTGCATCTTTACTGCCTCTCGCCTCGCTGATATGAAAATCGGAAACGTGCCAATTTTCAATTAGGGAACGAAAAGCACTGGCAGCTTTAAAACGTTGAAATTGTCCTAACCCTTTGATAGCTAAAATATCCTGTGATTCTAGCTGTTGTTCTTCTCTTTCTAATTCTTCGTCAGTTTGCTCAAAATTTTCTTCGTTGATGATGGCGTATCCTTTACCTCTTTTAAAATCGAGGAAATGATAGGGAGAACCATATTCACCCCGTTTGTAGCGAAGTATTTCGCGTTTGATCACAGGACGTTTATTCTCTTGACCAATGACTAATACATATGTGACCAGACGTTCTGTTTCTAGAATCTGCATCCGAAATTTTAGCTCTATTTCGATATTTTCTTGTTCTTTTCCCCTAGTGACAACCTCCTTAAATCCTCCTCGCACCTGTAGGGCTTGGCGAATATTATTTTTCAGAGCATCCCGCAGAAAACCGAAAATATCAAATAAAGTCGATTTTCCCGTACCATTTGCACCAATAACAACACAAAAAGCGGGCATATCCTTGATTTCTAAAGACTCAAAGAGGCGATAGTTTTTGATTTTAATAGCAATAATCTTCATAATATTTATCTCCTCTTCCATTTCTCCAAGCAATCGCCCTATCCATTATTTATCCCATGCTTCTCCACGGAGAGTTTCGGAGGTTATTTCTCGGTTTTCCCAAATACCCGTGATCGCAAATAAATCTGACGATTCTTCTGGCTTCTTCTCCTCTAGAGCTTCAATCAATTGCAAGAATTGCTGTTGTTTCTCTGGGGGTAATTGTCGCAGTTTGGCGTAGCGAAGCCATGCCGTTAGGCTTATCGCCATTTCTAAGGTGAGCATGCTTATCTTAGGGAAATATTATGGGTTATGGATCGAGTCTAGCAAAGGTTTTAGAATCTAATGCCTAACTTTTTAAGCTAAGATGTACGGGATAACCGTACATAATATACACAAGATATACACAAGAAACAATAAAAGTGGATAGCATTAGCGTTAATCAGTTTCGGGAAAAGTTAAAGCATTTTGTCGAAACTGTGATTCAAGAGCATCAGCCTTTAAAAGTAACTCGTCGTAATGGTGAGGATTTTGTCGTAATTAGCGCAGAGGATTGGTCAAGAGAGCAAGAAACTTTGTATATTCTGCAAAACCAAAGTTTGATGCAGCAGATAGCCGAGTCTCAAATAACCCATCAAGCAAAGACAGGATACAAACCTAGTGCTGAGGAATTAGAGAAATTAAAAGAAATTAAATGAGATC
>CALLPS010000085.1 GCA_938015355.1 uncultured Pleurocapsa sp. | reverse complement strand
ACCATCTTCTTCTTCTACGTCATCATCATCGTCACATTCCGAATCCTCATTGTCATCGTCTTTACTTTCCTCTCGTTCTAATTCGTCGTCGGCGATTTCAGCGAGTGTGAGATGCAGTTCGCTCAAACATTCAGCAGCCGCGCTAGTAGCTTCGGTGCGCGTCATAGCTATGGCAGCTAATTCACTCTCGTATCGCTTTACCATCCTGAAAATAATGATTGAAAAATATCTAGATATATTAGAAATGGCGTCCGGAAAATTCCCCCTTGGTAAATTCTCCTGTTACCAAAACAAAGTTGACACTCTATTAATACCGCGACCCATATTCGCCCCATGTAGTCGAAACTAATACGATCTTCTCCAAAAACAAACGAGGGAGGTTATAAAGTAATACCATAATCTTTTTTAAAAACCATGGAACTAATTTAAAACTCTCCCTCTGAGGATTGCTGTCATCTTAAATCAATTAAATTGACTTAGAAACATCTCTTCGTAGTGTCTAAATTAACCATTTCTGTTAGGAACTTTAGACAGATAGTCGAGGTTAGTCACCGATCCTGAGTTAGGTGCAGTGGCTCTAGTAGGTAGACTACGCGCCATATCCATATACAAAGCGGGGCTTCCTGCTTTGGGTTTAGTATCTTGAGGCTTATAAGTACGAACTTCGCTTTGCCAAATAATTTGGGGAAAGCCTAGAATAGCACGATAGTATTCGTCGTAACGAGGAGAAGTAATGTTAAAAGGACGCTCCCCTTGATCTCGACTTGCAAGTACTCGACGACGTTGGAATGGCACGATATCGTAGCCAAAGTTCTCCATGTATTCGTCGCTGTCGATTAGCTCGTCAACAAACCCCTGGATACCTTTAGTTGCTACTTTAATTGACCAAGCAATTTTTTCTCTTTCGCTATAAACATCCCGTCCTAAAACTCTCTGGACACACTGTTCAACAAAACGATAATTGCTGTTTTTGGCGTAGAAACTATTATAGAAAGTTTCTGATAGTAAAAGTCCTCGAATAAAGTCGCGAACAGTGATTTGACCGTTACGTAACTGAGATTCTAGGAATCTTTCTCGATCCGCACTAAAAGCATGGAAAAAGATTTGGCGATAAGCCGCTTCAATCAAATCATTCATCTCAGACAAAGACGGTAGATTCTCTGCCGAGTAAATTTTGGGTTGGTCATCTCCCCCAATGTCATATCCTGCGACACGACCATTCTGGGATCTAGGCTTATAGCCTAATAAAGGAATAGACAAGTCAAAACCTCCGTCTATATGTAAAATATGTTAAAAATCTTAGTCCCAATCATACGTTAGACAGGGATTGTAAATGGATAACAGTAACAAAATATTACAGAGTAATTAGCTAATTTTTCTGGTGCTTAACTTTTGTTAATATCTACCATCCTGAAATAGCAAACGCTTTTGTATCAGTATCCTCGGCGGTTAATTCTGATTCAGTTGTTGCTTTAGCTCGGGATTCGGCACAAAAAGTCGCTGTATTGAACCCGCCAAATCTCTTAACAGTGCTACTTCGTAGACGTAAATCAGGACTAACAAACCAGAAGCGTTCAATAATACTCATGGTTTCATATTCGGTAATTAAAATTAGTCCATCTTCTTTGTCCATGTGGTATTCCCCCGCTACAGGAACAATCTCGGCATAGCCTCTTTCCCTCAGTAGTTTACCTTTGCGAGGATCTTCTTCCTCAGGAATTAAGGCGAAGACAGTCGTGCCTTTATGGTCTTCATTGTCCTTGTCCCATGCCATTGAGCCATCCCAGCTCACAAATGCCCCCCCGATAGCCGTTTTTGGATCTACATCATGCATTTCACAAATTGCCGCGATTTTTTCATCATTGGCATCGAGAAACTCGACATTGATATCAGATCCACCACTTTCTGCTCTTCTAAAGGGTAGATGGTGCGTAGTACGCTGCGATTGCCATTTTCCAGCACTTTGCTGAAAAAATTCTTTTGCGTCTTTTATGGAATTCATCGTCATATAACTTTATTTTATCCCTTCAATAATTACTATATCGATAATTAGTAGCTCTTTCTCCTACATAATCGATTTTTATATTTTGTCCGCATCAAAATACACCAAAATCACGACTCATCGATAAGTATTTTATAACTTTTTGTATCTTTGATTAATTAATACTTGACAGCGTGGACTTTTTATAGTTCGGGTGTTAAATTGATTGCAAATTAACACTTAGCTAAATCCGAAAAACCATTCTGACAAGCTGGGTATCTATTAGACAAAGGAGTGATGTCAATGAATTTATCAAGTCAATTAAGTATGGAACAGCAATTTAAATTAAAAGTTCTTCATGAACAGGTTCAGGGTTTGAGTAAAGAGCAGGCTCAGGAATATCTATTAGAAATGTTTCGTCAAATGATGGTTAAAGACAACTTAGTCAAGCATTTGCTGAAAAATGCCTAGCATTATGCTTAATTGATGTAATGGACTTAGTTGCATATGTATGTAGTGTGGAGTTTCCTATCTCAAAGTCAAAGATTGTCTCAATCACCTGGTCTTTTGCTGATAGGTCGATTCAAATATTTGGGAACGCTGTGAATCGAACTTGCTAAAAGCATAAATTTCATAAATTTAAACTCTAAAGCTTCGCACTTACTCTAATTCGGCCTTAGACATCAATCGATTAAATAGCCTTTAATAACTTTTAAATTTCAGTCTGACTGACAGTTCGATACATAAGTTAGTAACGGAATGTTGAGAATCTGCAACTATATTTAGCAATGACTTACAAAGTTTATTGCAATTGTTAAAGAATAATTCATTTATAACTTGACTGATAATCAATTACCAACACTACCTTTTAGAATAGATGGGTAGTAAGCAAATATACTGGGTAATTATTGATGGAAGCTGAGAAACTTAGTCATGAAGCATTATTGTCAACACGAGAATTAGAAATTGTTGAGCTAGTAGTAGTTGGCTTAAGTAATCATAAAATTGCCCAGAGACTAGAAATCAGTAAAAGAACTGTTGATAATCACATTAGCAATATTTTAAAAAAAACTGGTGCTATTAACCGTGTGGAATTAGTTCGTTGGTCTTTGCAGTGGGGAAAAGTATGTCTAGACAACGTTAACTGTTGTCCTCTGCCAGATATTAGTCCCAGTTTGGATCAAAATGAAATGGTTTCTTAAAGGATGTATAGTGGATAGAAATGCGATCGCAGCTGATAGATATTTTCCCGAACCGTGTTTCTCTTAAGTTGATTCTGGCAACCATGGGGGTGGTTTTAGGTAGTTGTCAGAATTCTAGATATATTACTCCCCCGACTCAGACTATCTCTGCTACTTTAAATTCCACCTCTGCCGAGAAATACGCAAATTTTTCTCATGATGGTCATTATTTAATATATACTAGCGATCGCAATTCTAAACGAAGCGTATACCTTTTTGATCTAAAACGTCGGCGTTTGATGGCATTACCAGGATTAAATCAACCAGGTAGTATGCAGTCTCAAGCAGATCTTAGTGCCGATGGACGGTACATTGTTTATCGCTCAGAACAATTGGGAAAATCTGATATCTATTTATATGATCGCTTAACGGCAAAAAGTCAAAATATAACCAAGAACTTTATCGGAGAAGTTCGTCATCCTAGTATTAGCGGCAATGGACGCTTTATCTCTTTTGAAGGAAATCGCTCAGGGCAGTGGGACATTGAAATATATGATCGAGGATTGGGAATCGATTTATCCATACCGCGAAATTCCCCCCTACCACCATCTAAGCCATAGTTAAGTTCAGGAAAAAGGGGCAAGAGAAACAGAACAATTACGCCCTTTTTCTTTCGCCAGATACATTGCTTTATCAGCATT
>CALLPS010000084.1 GCA_938015355.1 uncultured Pleurocapsa sp. | reverse complement strand
TGCTGGGTTGTGGCGACAATATAGGGGGCTGCCCACTGAATATCCTGTTTTGTAAAATTGTGAGGTATGGTGATAAATCGAAAATCTAAGTGATAGCTCCGACCATAAACGATCTCTGCCCACTCTCGTTTAGACATCTGCTGTTACCTCACTACCATTAAAGTACAGAGAAGCCTGCTGTAGCTCCTGAGAAAGCAACTTCATATTTTCTTCTACTGTAGCAATTTCTGTTTGATTAGTTTCTAGTTGACTAGCTTGCTCTCGCAACTGAGAGGCTTTGATAAACTGTATTAAGGGGTTTTGCTGCTTAGTGGCTTCCAGAACTAGAGTTTGACGATCGCGTTGATCCTTGAGTTTTAAACCATAAGCTCTTAACTGAGAGTATACAGCAAATACTACGGGTAAATGAACATTTACGGGCACAATATTGGCTTTTTCGGGAGCATCACCCAGTTCTTTACCTAAACTGACTGGACAAATCATTACTAACCAGCCTGAATTGGGAGTGAACAATGCCTGAAATAGCTTTTTAACATCAGCAATAATTTCATCCTTATCTCGATGGTGGCATAGGTCGTATTTCGTGATGATAATTGCTACGGGGAAGGGCTTTTGCGGATGAGGATTTTTATTGACACTAATATATTGCTGAATAAATTGATTCATGCGATCGCTTTTAAGTTCCCGCACTGTAGTCGGCGTAATCTCACTAATGAGATGTTCTCCAGAAATACATAAAAATAAACATGACGATGCTTGCAAATATTGCACCAATTCCGCCACATCTTGTTCTGTTGAGCGATCGCCCAATGCCAAACCACGATAATCGAGCCACTCAAACCCCATTAACGGATGAAAACCATAGCTAAAATCAAAGCCATAGTACTCCATTGTCGCCGCGTTCGGGGTCGGCCAGCGATCTTCTCCTTTAAGGGAAATTAATTTTTCCCATCTTTGAGTTAATTCCAGGTCTAAGTCCATGTCTTTCGCCGCGAGAGTAAATCCTTGGACTCCAGTTTGCATGACGGCATACATCCCTAATAAGTAACTGGTTTTGCCTGCCCCAGTCGTACCTAACATCGTGATCTTGATTTCTTCGAGTCTCATGTTGATTAAAACCACTGATTTTGAGCAGAATGATTAGGGGCTGATTTTTGACGAGAATCCATTCTATCCGAAGCTTGACCAAAAACACTCCAAGCATCTGCTGTGGAACTGTAGAAGCTCTTTTGAGTAACTTTAGTGGGTAATGTGCAGTGGTCTAAATGGAGTTGATCGAGGAATTCTCGTACTGATTGTATTCGCTCTGTCACATCCATATTCATCGCTTTGGCGATCGCTTCACTAACAGGAGTACTAACGTGGGGAGCAAGTTCTTTAACGGTTTTTAGTTCCACTCCTGCGGCTCTTTCAATGGCAGATACGGGGGCTTCTCCCGTCAACAAATGGTAGAGGGTAGAGCCAAGGGCATAAATGTCAGTAAATGCGCCATACTTTAATGCCCGTCCATACTGTTCCAACGGAGCATAACCAGGAGTTAACATGGTAGTGTATCTATTAGTGGAGTTGGTCGTGAAGTCCCGAGCTGCACCAAAATCGATTAAGACCACTCGCCCATCTTCCGCCAACATAATATTGTCAGGTTTGATATCCCGATGTAAAAACTGAGCTTGATGGAGAATTTCTAAAGCTTCACCCACCTGGGCAATGTGTTTTAGCGCCTGGACTTCGGGTAATTGCCCCTGACGCTGTTTGAGAAGTTCCGCCAAAGTTCTACCCCGCAGATACTCCATCACCATGTAGGCAGTGTTATTTTCCTCAAAGTAATAAAAAACCTGGACAATTCCAGGGTGATTAAATTGACCGAGAGTTTGACCTTCAAGCAAAAATTTCTGTTTGGCATTGCTATAGGTGTCTGAATTCCAACGCCCCGCAGAAACTACTGTGGAGCCTTCTCGCCAACAACCCTCAGGAAAAAATTCTTTGACCGCTACGGCTCGATTTAATCTGGTGTCTAGACCTTGGTAAGTAATACCAAAACCGCCCTGTCCCAGTGGCTGCTCAATGCGATACTCGCCACTTGCTAAACATGACCCAGGACTCAGTACTCCATTAACCCTGGTAGATCCACCCATGAAAAAAAACTCCACAATAATACTTATTCAATACTTAGCTCAGATCAAAAACTTAGTTTTGATGATGTTAAAATGATCGATTTGCTGATTAATTTTCTTTCTATCTTAATCTGGATCTAGTTAGTTTTTTGATTAGTTCAGATAGGTGAACTTAAATATCATTAACAAAAATATTACCAGTGGTAGCATGAACTAATTGTGAAGAAATCTCTTCTAAGCCAATGATTCTAGATCCCCCTAAATCCCACTTATTAAGGGGGACTTGATAAATCCAATCCCTGTATTTTCACAGAGGACATGGAAGAAAACTTTGTATCGTGTTGCAGACTCCCTCGAAATTATGCAAAACTTCATTATTAATAAATATTAAGCTAATGGTAGTAAAAACTGAGTCAGAGATTACTTTTTGGATGATCTCCAAAAATATGTTCTAAATAAATCATGGCATGAAGAATTTAAGACATTAAAATGTTCTAATTGTGGAAGGTATCTCATGAGAGAAGTTGCACCTGTAACATTGGGGAGGATATGACAGATAAGTCAGAGACAATTAATAAAACTTTCAACCAGTTAAGCAAAATTGTTAGTCAATTTAAACCAAACGCTAGTATTGCCGATATTCGTCCATATGGCAGTGGCAACATTAACAATACCTTTCTAGTTACTCTCGATCATCAGCCGCCATTTATTATGCAATGTCTGAACACCAAGGTGTTTTGTCAGCCAGAATTGGTAATGGATAATATATGTGTGTTATCTGATTATGTAAGTCAAAGATTACAGCAATTTGACTTACCCTCAAAACGTCGCTGGCTAATTCCTCAAGTTCTTTTTACCAAAGATCAGCGGCATCATCATTTAACCAAAGATGGTTTTTTTTGGCGTGCGATTAGCTTTATTGACAATTCCCAATCTTTTGACACGATTCAAGATCTTAATCATGCTCAAGAAATAGGCTATGGCTTAGGTATGTTCCATAGTTTGCTCAATAATTTATCCCCAAAACAGTTGGCAGATACCCTCGAAGGGTTTCATATTACGCCTCGATATCTCAAGCATTACCAGCAGGTACTAGAGACTCTTGAGACCAGCAATATCAAAACGTCTCCTGAGATTAACTATTGTCTTCAGTTTATCAGCGATCGCCCAAATCTTCCCCATATCCTAGAAAATGCGAAAGAGCTTGGTAAACTTAAGTTACGTCCGATCCATGGCGATCCTAAAATCAATAATATTATGATTGACTGCTCTACCCAACAGGCAGTTGCAATGATCGATTTAGATACAGTTAAGCCAGGTTTAATTCATTATGACATTGGAGATTGCTTGCGATCGGGTTGTAACCCCCTAGGGGAAGAAACTGCTGATTGGTCACAGGTAACCTTTGACCCCAAACTTGCAGAGGCTATGCTTTCAGGTTATCTCACCATTGCTGAGGATTTTCTTACCGAAAACGATTATCAATATATTTATGATTCAATTCGCTTATTGGCTTTTGAATTAGGTTTGAGGTTTTTTACGGATTATTTAGCAGGCAATGTTTATTTTAAAGTTAGTCATGATGAACATAATTTGGCTAGAGCTTTAGTGCAGTTTAAATTAACTGAAAGCATTGAACAACAGGAAGTAATAATTAAGCAGATAATTGCCAATTTAAGATGAAATCCAGCTTTAATTTAGTTCCTTTCTCGGCAAATACTGCTCCAGAAGTTGAGATTACTGGAGATATTAAGCATCACAATAATCAACTCGAAATTGAATATAAACTGACAGGAGATTTATCACAGCTTATTATTCCTAAAGATAAAGATACTCCAAATCGTCAATATGATCTTTGGGAACATACTTGTTTTGAGTTTTTCTTAGGAATTAAAGATTTATCTAAATATTGGGAATTTAATCTTTCTCCCGCAGGACATTGGAACGTATTTTGCTTTGAAAACTATCGACAAGATATAGCCGAAGAAATGACTTTTAATATTTTACCTTTTCAAGTTACGCAACAAGCTAATAAATTAGATTTAAATTTAGAATTTAATTTGGGTCAAATTATTGATGCTGAACAAAATTTAGAAGTTGGCATTACTACCGTAATTGAAGATAAGGAAAAGCAGTTAAGTTATTGGGCATTAACTCATCCTCAAACAGCAGCAGATTTTCATGATCGCAATAGTTTTCTGATTAACTTATAGTTGATTAAATCTAAATTGCGATATCTACGATTAATGACTAGAAGTTATATATGTTTAAAAAACTAAAGACTAACGACTAAAAACAATATTACGATCGCTTTTGACCCTTAAATCAGCAATGCCCTTATTTAACAGTAGGTTTTAATCGGGTTAACTTAAGAGTAAATTTACCGCCGCTAGTATCCCCAAAAGCTCGAACTCGTACAATATACTTTCCTGCTTCGGTGATTCGAGAAAACAATAAGGAATTAGTCGTCCCATCAGGGCCATCATCATTTTCCGCGATAGTTGCCCCATCAGCAGCAATCAGCATGACCATGGAGTCAAAGTTATCCGAGATCAGATCGATCGCAACTTGATCACCTTTTTCTAACTCGACAAAGTAATCACGGGCAAAACCACCTTCTCCTGTCGGAATATCATTTTCGGTGAGGGTATCCGATATTTCCGTTTCCGAAGTAATGGACGGCGGATCGTATATTTTGGATTCGGCTTTAACAGGAAGTGTTTGCAACCCCACGGAATAGACAACCAGGGTTGCAGTAACAGTATTCAACCATTTGTATAAAAACCGAATAACCATACCAAACTGTATCAGATAGCTTTAGTTACCTTATTATATCCATGCAAGTCGGAATAAGGAATCAAATTTTACCATGAACTATCTAAAGTACAATTAAGTAATGTATGATACGGGGCGATCGCT
>CALLPS010000083.1 GCA_938015355.1 uncultured Pleurocapsa sp. | reverse complement strand
TCTTGAGTATGATTTTTATCGACTACCAAAGTTACATTACCGTCGCGGACGATCACAATATCTTTTAAACCAATAGTGACAATTACCTCATCATCATCTCCCGTATAGATAATGGCATCTTGCGTATTTTTACCAATGTGAGTACCAATCTCCACATTCTGGCGATCGCCTTTGAGCAATCTTTCCACACCATTCCAATCCCCGAGATCATCCCAACCAAAATTAGCAGGTAAGACACAGGCTAACTGAGTTTTCTCCATCAGCGCATAGTCAATGCTTTCTTTTTCTAATTCAGCATAAGCATCACGACCTTTTTCCCCTAGGGATTGCAGCATCTTCGGAACATATTTTGCCAACTCTTCTAGTACAACTCCTGCCTGGAAAATAAACATGCCACTATTCCAGCTAAATTTACCAGTATCGATAAAAGACTGGGCGGTGGTTACATCGGGTTTTTCCGTAAAGCGAGTCACCTTGTATACAGGAAGATGATTAAATTCCCCTTTTTGCTCTCCCTGCTCAATATAGCCATAACCTGTGGCGGGTTGATCTGGGGTGATACCCAAAGTGACAATAGATGGCTCAGTAATTGCCTGTTGTGCTGCGGCAATCAGAGTTTTTTCGTAAGCTGAAGTATCACCAATCCAATGATCGGCAGGAAAAAAGCCCACGATCGCATCTTTACCATATTTCTTTGCCACTTCCAGAGTTGCCCAAGCTACTGCGGGGGCAGTATCTCTTCCCTGAGGTTCTACCAAAATATTAGACTCAGGTAAATTAGGTAATTGCTCTTTTACGCCATCAGCAATAATTTCCGAAGTGATTACCCAAAGATTGTCCCAACCTCCTGCTAAATTTAACAGGCGATCCGCAGTGGACTGTAATAAACTTCTGCCACTACCATCAAGGCATAAAAATTGTTTAGGTCTTTTCAGACGACTTACTGGCCAAAAACGCTCTCCTTTTCCGCCAGCCAAAATGATTGGGATTAATTGAGTTTCCATTTACTTTTTTTGTATATGATGCAGGATATTGAGGATGATCATGGCAGACTTTCAAATAAAACTTATGTCTGCACCTGTTATTGATTGACAAATTGCTGTAGAGCAACGGTCATAGATTACGGTGGTACTATATAACTGAGGAATTTGTCTACCTAATAATTACGGTTATTTTTTCTAATATTTTAAAAGTCAACGTTACTTATTCTAATTTGAGCAACACCAAGCAATTGGGACATATTTTAATCAACCTTAATTAAACAACTACAACGAAATAAATAATAATCATTGGTATGAATCAAAAGCGCTCCCACAGCGGAGAAGACTCTGACTGGCACTTGGAAGATAACAATACAGCTAGACAGAAATATCAAATCAGCCTGACTCAGCTACTAGAAGCTAATCAAAATGCCGAGCAATCTTCTGACTTTTCCCAGAGTACTCCATTACACCAGCCTTTGTGGTTTTGGACGCAACATTCTTGCTGGTCATACTTAAATCGGGGTCTTTTTTGGGGGGCAATTATCGGTTTTACGTCGGTTTCTTCGGCGATCGCTGGTGCTGCCCTGACTAAAATCGATGCAGTTGAACGGTTTATTGCCCAAAAGATAAATCCAAGTTACCTTAATTCAACCTCGGTAGAACAGACAGTTTTAACTAGTCCCATGAATATTTTGTTGGTCGAAGTAAAATCTGGTGGGGAAGAAAAGATCGGGCTTTCTGATACTTTTGTGGAGGAGAGCAAAGTTATTTTATTGCTCAAAATTAAGCCACAACAGGATTCAGCTCAGGTAATTAATATTCCAACTAATAGTAAGACAGAAATACCTGGATTTGGACAGGGAACAATTAATGATGCTTATAAAATTGGTGGGACAAAACTATTAACGGAGACAGTTAATCAGTTAACCCAGGATTCTAGGGTTAATCACTATGTTAGTGCTACTTCAGAAACTTTTCGCAAATTAACCGCCAGTGGCAAAATAAACCTGGAAGATTGCGACTCTAAAATCACAAATTGTTCTAACAAATTAGAACAAATAATACGGCAACAAACTACTTTTAAAACGATTCGCCAACGCCTCAATATTCCTGGCTATTTAGCTAATTTCCAAACAATTATCGCTCAAGACGAACTGGATTTAGACACCAATATAGCTGTGCCCGAAATAATATCTTTAGCTAATTTTATTAAAGAGTTGGAACCAGAAAGTATTCGGGTTGATTTGCTACCAGGATATACCCCTGGAAAGGACAAAACCCCCAGCAATCAAATCGCAAAATCCTCCCCGATCAAGCCAGGGAAAAAACCAGCTACGATTCCCCCTGTATCCATCACCCAAAGTAATCCTTGGCAATACAGTCCCATAGCGGTACAAAACACTACCAATAATCCTGAATTAGGTAAGCAGGTGGTGGCTTATTTAAGACATCGGAATTTTCGAGATGTTTATTTAATTAAAAATATCCCGCTAAAATTAAAGCAAACAAGGATTGTTGCCCACCATAACCAGGGGGAAACCGCTAACTATTTGCAAAACATCCTGGGTTTTGGTTACTTAGAGGGAAAATCAGATGCCTCAAATCGAGAACTTACTCTCCAAATTGGGGAAGATGCCCTCTATTTACCAAGTAACTACCGTTCCTATCACTGAACAGGAAGTCTCTTTTCGATTAATCTCATTTTTTAATCTATTTTATTTATGGTTTTATCTCACTTTAGACAACGTTTACTCAGCCTGTTGCTCATTATAGCGATCGCCATCCTTTGGGTATTATTAGATGCTACTCCTGCGATCGCTCAGGAAAGCCCCGAAAATTATACCTACAGCGAAATAAGAGAACAAGATTTCTCTCATCGAAATTTAGTTGGGGGAGTTTTTGCGGCGGCGGATGCTAGAGGGGCAAATTTTGAAGGGTCAGATGTCAGTAACTCAATTTTAACCAAAGGAATTTTTATCAATACTAATCTCAAAGATACTAATTTCACTAACTCTCTCATGGATCGAGTCTCTTTTGAGAATTCCGATTTAACTAATGCTATTTTTCAAGATGCAGTGGCAACCAGCACCATTTTTGTCGGCGCAACTATTACTGGTGCGGACTTTACCGACGCTATTTTAGATCGTTATCAAGTCGCTTTGATGTGTAAACGAGCGTCAGGGACTAATCCGACTACTGGAGTAGAAACTAGATATAGCCTGGGTTGTCGAGATTAAAGTAGGTTTGAATTTTGTCGGAATTGCAATATCTCGTATCAGTTAAAATATCGAGACAAATACCTTTCTACATACTATTTTTCTACATACTATTAATGCCCGAACTTCTTTAAAAGCCAGGGCATATATTATATATTCTATTTATGCTTGGTTACTAAACAATTTACCAGTCAAAACTAGAGAGAGAATTATTAATTGTTCCGCCAAAGGGTTGTACCCCTACTGCTGGATAATTGTCGTTATCGGGACTAAAGATTTCGATAAAACCTTCGGTTATGTATTTAATAATATTTTCTACCGTTCTTGCAAAAGTCATAGTCTTAAACTCCTATGTGATCTATCTAAGAAGAGATACAAATACAATTTCTACTTCTTACGAGTGTGACACTAAACATCAAACCTATTGCATAAGCTGCAATGATTCTTTGTTCTTATTTATATTGCAAAATTTTTGTTTGTAAATCTTTGAATAGAGAGTAATTTTCTTGTTTAGTGATTAAGCTGCTATTTTTTCACTATCAGCATCACAATATTGCTGGATCACCTCATAACATTCCGCAACAGTCGCTCTTTGCTGCATTGCTTCAACTAAAGCTTCATAAGATTGCTGGTGTCTAGTCAAAAGATTAGTCGCTTGTAATTCTGCCCAGCGTTCTTTCTGAGGATAACTCTCCTCTGGCAAACCTGCCATCATCAAAGCTTGTTTTAACTGTTGTCTGTCTTCCACTCCTCCCTGAGAGTTGTCATAGACCATTTTTTCCGCAGCTATTCCCGCCATCCACACAGTAGAACAACGTTCCAGAGTTAAACGCATGTTTTCCAGTTTAAATGGCTTGGAAGTTAAAGCTTGAGTATCAAAACTGACCCCTCCTCTGCCTACTTGTCCCTGCTTGAGGACTTCCCACGCGGTTAAGGTATAGCCTGTGATCGGAATGCCCAGAAAATAGGCGGTTAGAAAATGTCCTGCTTCATGGTGAATAATCCGTTGACGTTGTTCAGCAGAGGCGAATAAATCCAGCAACAGAGAAACTCCACGACTATTCCAGCTTAAAGTATCTGCCGTAGCTAGACTGAGAATACCAAAAGTTAGGGCAGCAGGAACAACCGGCGGAATATGAAAAATGGGACCCAATAAAGATGTCATCGTCATCAGGAAAATCCCGATCGCAATTAAATTCAAAGCAGTTTGGGACATTATAAATACTTTTATTTCAAATTTTAGATATATGTATTAAGTATATTAACTTTAGTCAACAAACTAGATCCAATTAGTTCGTAGTTATAGAAGGTTTTGTGTTTAATTCTCTTGACTAGAGTTGTGTTTTTCCTCTACGGTTGTAGTCTTAGTGTTTTCTGGTTCGGTAACTAAGCTGATGATAAAGAAGTCAGATATTCAAATTTTTCTCGCCCATGCTAGCGAGGATAAACAAGCAGTATTGAAACTTTATGACCGTCTTAAACAAGCGGGCTATAAACCTTGGTTAGACAAAAAAGACCTGATTCCAGGACAGAATTGGCGCTCAATTATCCCAAAAGCGATCGCCCAAAGTCAACTGTTCATTGCCTGCCTTTCTAGCCGTTCGATCACTAAACAAGGATTCGTCCAGCGGGAGTTTAAAATGGCGCTTAATCAGGCTGCTGATCGACCTCCTAATTCAATCTACATCATTCCCATAAGATTGGATGACTGTGAGATTCCTAATTTGCGACAGGAAGAATATGGATTAAACTTGCGAGATATTCACTGGCTTGACTATTGGGAAGCTGATGGGTTTGACAATTTAGAAAGGGCGATTAAGTATCAATATGGATCTTTTGCTCAAGACAAATCAGTTACTCATGATCAAGATTTCACCGAATATTTGGGTAATGGTGTCAATTTAGAGATGATTGCCATCCCAGGTGGCACATTTCTCATGGGGACAGAAGATCAAGAAATAGAAAGACTGTGTAAAGAATATGATAATGAATGGTTTAAAACTGAAAAACCGCAACATAAGGTGACTGTCCCATCTTTCTTGATGGGGAAATATCCTGTAACTCAAGCACAGTGGAGATCGATCGCATCTTTGCCCAAAGTCGCCAGAGATCTTCAAGCTAATCCTTCTTATTTTAAAGGCGATAACTTACCTGTAGAATGCGTCTCTTGGGATGATGCACAAGAATTTTGTAAACGCCTCAGTCAGAGAACTAAGAGAAAATATCGCTTACCCAGCGAAGCAGAATGGGAATATGCCTGTAGATCAGTTACTTCCCCCCTTTATAAGGGGGATCAGGGGGGATCATATCCACCATTTCATTTTGGAAAGACTATTTCCACTGAATTAGCTAACCATGACGGAAATTATGTTTATGGAGCGGGAGTAAAAGGATTATACAGAGAAGAAACAACAAAAGTAGGAATTTTTCCTGCTAATAAATTTGGTTTATACGATATGCACGGCAACGTTTGGGAATGGTGCGAAGACGATTGGCACAAAAACTATCAAGGTGCGCCCAATGATGGCAGAGCATGGCTTAAAGAAACTAGTAGCACAGAAGCAATACGCGGCGGTTCATGGGAAAACTATCCTCATAACTGCCGCTCGGCGATTCGCAGCGACGATACGCGCGATAACCGTATCGACAATATCGGTTTCCGTGTTGTCTGCGTCGCCCCCAGGACTACATAAGACTTACTGAAAAACTTGGATTTGATAAGATATCTGTTCAAAAGCTTTTAGCTCTTAGCTTTTGTAGTACAACAAACAATAATAATAACTATTCACTTAAATGCAAGATTTTACACAACTCAAAGTCTGTGCGATTCGTTCCGTGAAATCCCCTGCGGGGGAGGGATACGGGAATTTCTGTTAGTAGCAATAATGCTGAGTTCGCACTCTAATCCTAACAGACAATTTAACTTATGTTTCTTCAAGGTGGGGTGAGTATCATAGAAAACCAAGTCCTTGCGCCCCTGTGCAGGGCGAAAAGCATAGAGCGTCCCTATCGGCGACGATAGAGAGAAGTTTCCCTTACATCTGGGATGACAACCCAGATGTAAAAGCGGGACTAAAAGTAGGACAGAGCGATAATTGCTGAAAACGTCTAACCGCAAGCATGAGTCTTATAAGCGATCTGGACTGAGATTATATCAAGGAAGAGGAAATCGTGGGGTAGATAATACGAATCATCTATATAACCGTCGTAAAGTTTTCGCGAGGAATATAAGCTAGTGGGTTAAGCCACACCTTGCGTCTGAAATATCAGATAGAACAATGATTTACAATCTTATACTTTGGTTGTAATGCACAATCAGTTCAATCGGCGGACAGATGAACCCTAAAGGACTCTAATCAAAGGAACATAGGAACGAAGTAACCCAGTCTTATCTCCATATTTATGGTAGGTATAGTCAACGCCAAACGATAAGGCTGGTAGAGATGGGGCAAGAAGCCAATGTCTAACTCGAAATAACGAGTAATGCTAGAAAAAAGATGGGGTAATGCCCAGAATACGCAGACGTGCCTCGCAATATATTGATGTGTAAGGGAACGAGTAGTAGTCAATATGCCTAATACAGATTCAAATTTGAAGACTGTGGGATGGAATGATATCAACTGGCAAAAAGTCGAAAGATACGTTTTTAAGCTGCAAAAGAACATTTACGCAGCATCTCGTCGTGGAGATGTAAAACGAGTTAGAAAACTCCAAAAAACGTTAATGAGTTCTTGGTCAAACAAGGTCTTATCTATCAGACGGGTAACTCAAGATAATCGAGGTAAAAAGACCGCAGGGGTGGATGGAATTAAATCTCTATCCCCAGAAGCCCGTCTTAAACTCATAGGACAATTAAAACTCACAGGTAAAAGTAGACCAACCCGAAGAGTTTGGATACCCAAACCTGGAAGAGACGAAAAACGTCCACTAGGCATACCCACAATGTATGATAGAGCCTTACAAGCACTGTTAAAAAATGCTATAGAACCCGAATGGGAAGCCTTATTTGAAGCTTCATCTTATGGATTTAGACCAGGACGGTCATGCCACGATGCCATTAGACACATTAAAGACGCTATTAAGAATAAAGCCAAATTTGTGCTAGACGCTGACATAGCAAAATGTTTCGACCGTATCGACCACAATACCCTATTAAATAAGCTCGGTTACACGGGTAAGGTCAGACAACAGATAAAAGCTTGGCTAAAATCTGGAGTTATCGACCAAAGGGTATTTACTGCAACATCTGAAGGAACGCCACAGGGCGGGGTGATTTCGCCATTATTAGCGAATGTTGCTCTACACGGAATGGAAATTATGTTAAAAGAGTTTGCCAAAACACTCGACTTAAGAAGGGTGGGCAAACCTCACGTACAAATGAGTTGGCAACAAAAAGTTAATACATTAACTTTTATTAGATATGCTGATGATTTTGTCGTCCTACATAAAGAACTAAATGTAATCCACAGATGCAGAGAAATTATCTCTGAATGGTTAAAAGGTATTGGCTTGGAACTAAAACCATCCAAAACCAGAATCGCTCATACCCTGTATCCAGAAGGTAGCGAAGATGGAAAGGCGGGCTTTAACTTTCTTGGATATCATATCCAACAATTTCCAGCAGGAAAATACAGAAGTAGAAGACACGCCAGGTCAGGAGAAATCCTGGGTTTTAGAACGCTCATTACACCATCAAAAGAATCTTGCAAAAGACACCAATTAAAACTAAAAAGTGTCATTAAAAAACATCCTAACTCTCATCAAGCTCGTTTAATAAACGAACTTAACCCAATAATCAGGGGATGGATAAATTATTTCCATTTTTCTGACGCTACTACATCGAGAGATTTTGCAAGACAACATCATCTCACTTTTCAAAAATTAAGAGCATGGGGTCGGTTTAGAACTGGCAACACGAAGGACGCTTTTGAGAAGTACTGGATGAAAATAGGTAACAATAACTGGGTCTTCGCAACCAGAGATGAAAATGGTAGCTTTCATAGGTTACTGGCACATACAGACCTGGGTAGCAGTAGCAACGAGTATGTAAAAGTCAAAGGCGAAGCTAGTCCGTTTGACGGAAACCTAGTGTATTGGAGTACCAGGATGGGAAGAAGTCTAGAGATGCCTTCCCGAAAAGCACAACTTCTTAATATTCAAAAAGGGAAGTGTCTCTGGTGTAACCTTCGCTTTCGAGAAGGAGACATATTGGAGGAAGACCATGTATTAGCCACCTCACTTGGAGGCAGGGATATATACGACAACCTTCAACTCCTTCACGGTCATTGCTACGATGAAAAAACTGCATTAGATATGAGACTTATTAAAGAATATCGACTTCGAGAATTAATTGGTAACGATTGGTACTGGGATGAGAATGATTTCTTAAGGACTCGTCAAATTGCAGAATGTCCCAATGACAAGGGTAGATATGTTGAGTAGCCGAGTGCGATGAAAGTCGCACGCTCGGTTCGGACGAGAGGGGAGAGATGGTAACATCCTCCTCGACTCTTCTGGCAAAAAGCTCATGAATTTACGGTCAATTTATATAAAATAACTAAGGAATTTCCAGCCTAAGAAAAGTTTGGGTTGACCAATCAAATTAGACGAGCATCTATTTCAATTGAGTCTAACATTAGTGAAGGATGTGGACGCAATGGAGATAAAGAGTTTAATCGTTTTTTGAACATTGCACAAGGCAGTGCCTGTGAAGTTAAGTGTCAGATCTTAATCGCCAGGGACTTAGGTTACTTAGATAATAGCAAATCACAATTATTAACAGATAAAATAAATGAGATTTCTAGGATGATAAATGCTCTTATTCAAAAGCTAAAAGCTAATAGCTAAAAGCTAATAGCTAGAATCATCGACCATTTAAGACAGTGAGCAGTCAATCTAATTAGAACCAGGCTCTCCCTCTACAGGAGTAGTTTCAGTAGTTTCTGGTTCAGTTTCCGTAGTTTGATTAACGGGAGTTGCTTCTGGAGGAGCTATTTCTGGGATGGGAATCATAAAAAATGCCCCTGCGGCGATCGCTAAACTAGAAAAACCAATCAAGACGGGAGTGAGTCTTTCCTTTAAAGGCTGTTCTGGCTTACGATAGCGTTTACTGACAGGTTTTAAATCTAAATTAAGATCAGGTAAAGTAGAGCGATCCGCATACAGTTGATCGATCGCATCAACTAAATCAAACAATTCTACTGTAGTGATTTCAATTTCAGTCTTAGTTTCTCCGCTATCAGGCGCTGGCTCTAAAGTTAGTAGATGGAGATGTTTCTCTGGTACTTTCTCCAGAGATATTTGGGGATATTCAGTAGTATTATTATCAGACAGAAATAAGCCACTAAGCACCCCCTGAGCATAATTACTCGCGGTATGAGCCAAGTTTTGCAAAAAAACGCTGCCCCCACTCAATTTTTGATTAGAGTTCAGGAGGTGACACTCCGCATTAATTAAGATCGATAATGGAGCTTGTCCGCTCAAAATATCAGCACTCTCAGCATCAGCATCTTCTAAACCTTCAAGAGTGAGATTGCAGTTCGGTAAATTATACTGTCGTTTCGTATTCATGGTTATGCCACTTCTCCATCAAACAAACTAAACCAAACTCGGTGCATTCCTCTTGTCCCAGTACAAAATAACAGCTTATTTAACAAGGATAAAGCCAATTCATTTAGCTGTTCCTCTGAGTTAATATAGGCTGACACTTTAGCACGACGAGAGTTCATTCGACTACGAAAATGAGCGCGAAATCTTTCTAAATATTCTGAAAGGCGAAAATGGTTGTCCACAGGGAGATTTTTCTCCCGCATCTGCTGCTCTGCGACCAATAGCTGTCTAATAATTACCATTAAGTCTTTAGCTCGATAGGAGGCAATAATTACCAGGGCTTTTGCCTGCTCTAAACTTAAATAATCTCTAGTATAGGAGCGTCGCCAAGGATTGCTACAGCGTAAACGCCAGAGGTTGACGCGATGTTTAATGATTGATTCTATTTTCAGTTGTCTTGCCGTGGCTAGCATCTGTTCTGATCCACCCAATTCCACAGCTTCTAGAGCTAGGAGTAGTAAATCAATCTGTTGTTGGGTATGAGGAGAACATCCCTTAGAAGGGAGATCTATGTCTGGTAAAGTATTTAAGATTGAGACGGGGCTGTCTATGGGGTCAGTAAAATCGGATTCTAAACTGGCAGATTGGCTCATTATAAAATTAAGTCCAAATTTTTAGTTATCGATAATTATTCTTTGTCGAGGATAACAAATAAATCTCTGGTGTTATGATGCCATAACTGTAGCTAACTGGCTTATCAAACAGTTTATTATTATTTTATAAATTTAATTGAGGTTAATTTCTAGATAGTATTTATGGAACTCAAGTCTTTAGTTCGTGATATTCCCGATTTTCCTCAACCAGGAATTCTATTTCGAGACATAACTACACTTTTAAAAAGTCCTCAAGGCTTACGTCAGACCATTGATCTGTTGACAGATAAGTGCCAGTCAGCAAATTTAGTCCCAGATTACATTGTTGGTATGGAATCGAGGGGCTTTATTTTTGCCACCCCCTTGGCTTATCAGCTCAATGCTGGTTTTATCCCCGTAAGAAAACCAGGTAAACTTCCCGCAGCAGTACATTCTGTAACTTATGAATTGGAGTATGGTACAGATCAACTAGAAATCCATCAAGATGCGATCGCTCCTGGAGCAAAAGTGTTGATTGTTGATGATTTACTGGCAACAGGAGGGACAGCCAAAGCAACTGCGGAGTTACTCTTAAAAATGGAAACCGAGGTGATTGGGTTTGCCTTTGTGATTGAGTTGCTAGCCTTGCAAGGCAGAAAAAAACTGCCTGAAGCGCCTTTGATTAGCTTAATTCAGTATTAAATTATTGATCGATATTTTAAAAATTTTGAATAATATTCTGGGAGATTAATGACGAGATTTACCAGATTCACCAGATTTAAACGGTTCAATTGTAATCTATGAGCGTTGGTCATAACCATAGTAGCGAGGATAGAATTGTCTATGTTTCCAGGTCACAGATCATTTGATTGTTATGTAGCGGGTTAGGGTTTATCAGCATAAATCTTGCTCCTGGATGAGTAAAATCCGCTCGACAAACCTTTGCCTACTGTGATCTTTGGTCATGAACGATCCTAATTAAACAAGGAGTGAGGAGTGGGTAAGAAAAATAGATTGATTAAGGTAGTCACTATCGGTATAGCGATCGCACTTGGCAATACAACCGTAACTAATGCTGAAACATCACCTGATGCTGACCCAATTAGTTATCATCCAGCTAAAACCAAAGATATTAAGACAGGTGGCAAAGGAAAAATATTACGGACTGTTCGGTCTGCTTTTCCTGAAGGAATGACTCTCAAGCAAAATCTTAAGCCAGTTGATTTTCAATCCTTACTAGCTGATCAAAGATTGGCTCAAACTCAATTTGACAGTCCAGAAGTTACTAGTCCTGAGATTATTAAACCAGCCCAAGAGCCGATTCCTAGCACCGAAGAGCTTAATCCTAGTGGAAATCCCTTGTCGTTTCCGACAAAATCTGACGAAGTCAAGCTGGATGCTCAACAACCAATTACTTTAGAGCAGGCGATCGAATTATCTCTCAAAAATAACAAGGATATAGAAGTAGCTAGAATACAGATAGAAAGTGATGCTGCGGCATTAAGACAAGAAAAAGCAGCACTATTTCCTACCCTAGGTTTGAGTACTGGTATTAACTACAGCGACGACGCATTTCTCGATGGGCCTCTTCAGCAAAGTATTGATAACGCCATCGCAGATGGTGCAACAGAAGAGGAAGCAGAAGCCGCTTTTGGTGGTATTGGCTCTACTGCTAGCACCAGCAGTTTCACTTTTAATGGCGGTTTAACTCTTAATTATGATATTTTCACCAGCGGTCTAAGAGGAGCCAGCATCAGGGCTGCTGAAAAGACGCTACAAAATACCGAGTTACAGTTAGAAGTAATTGTTGAAGAAGCTCGTCAAGAAACTTCCAGCAATTACTACAATCTTCAAAACGCCGATGCTCAAGTCGAAATTTCCAAAGCAGCAGTGGAAGATGCCGCTCAAACCTTGAAAGACGCTCAACTATTGGAAAGAGCAGGCTTAGGTACGAGATTCGATGTCTTGCGGGCAGAAGTGGAATTATCTCAGGCACAGCAAAGCCTCAGTACCGCTAAAGCCAATCAGAATATTGCTCGGAGACAGTTGGCAGAAACCTTGAGTGTTTCTCATGACACAGATCTTTCTACAGCAGATGCCATTGAAGAAGCTGGAGAATGGGAGATGGAGTTAGAGGAAACTATTGTCCAAGCTTTTAAGAATCGTGCTGAACTTGAGCAGTTTTTACTACAAAAAGAAATTAATGAAGAACAACGAACAATTGCCCTCTCCAGCATCAGACCAACAGTGAGTGCCAATGCTAGCTACTCAACAAACGATGACTTTGAAGATGATTTTGACATTAGTGATCAATACAGTGCGGGGATAACTCTTCAGTGGCAGCTGTTTGATGGCGGGGCGGCTAGTGCGGGGGCAAGACAAGCGGAAAAAGGTGCGGAAATTGCGGAGACTTCTTTTGCAAATGAACGTAATGAAATTCGTTTTGCCGTTGAACAGGCTTTTTTCCAATTGAAATCTAATCAAAGT
>CALLPS010000082.1 GCA_938015355.1 uncultured Pleurocapsa sp. | reverse complement strand
CATTTATGGATGCGATCGTGCGATCGCTTTAATTGAAAAAAATTCGATTTAAGTTATTAAAAATAATAAAACAAAAGAAGTATCGTCTTGATTAAGGAATTGTTGAATAAACTGATTCTCGCTGATGGAGTTGGTCGAACCAAGTTTTTAAATGAGGATAGTCTGACTGCCAATTTTCATCAAAGCGCAAATTATAATAGCCACAAGAACATAAAGCAGATATGTCAGCAATTGACCAAGTTTTACCCCCTAACAAGTATTTAGATTGGGATAATTTTTTTTCAAAAACGGCAAAAAGCTCTTTGATAGATTTTTCTAACATTGATTGATAAAGAGTTGCATTTTTTTTGGTGGTTAAGTTAAAAATCCACAGACTGATAATCTTGTCTCCTAATGTATCTGCCAACTCTTCCCATTTTCGACATTCAAGTCGTTCTTTAAAATCCGTAGGGTAAAATCTCGGTTCGGGATATTTTGCATCTATATATTCGGCAATTAAACTAGAATCCCAAATCGTTGTACCATCCTCATCTACCAGTACAGGAACTTTCCCAATAGGGGAAACTTCCAAAAAGGAAGGAGGTTTATTCATCAAGTTAATTTCCTTAAGCTCATAAGATATTTGTTTTTCAGCTAACAGGATGCGTATCTTGCGAGAAAAGTTAGATTGTGGGTGATAGTAGAGGATTCGATTCATGCTCAATAGCCAAATATTACTAATAGTGATGAAGCTATTGTACGTCTGACAAGGTTTCTTCTCTTGTACTCAGTAAAATAAAAAGATTTATTTTCTTAAAAGCTGACAGCTTATTAGCGATTAGCCTTTAAATCAGAAGGTCAACTTATACTAAATCCGTTTCGTATAGGTTACTTAAAAAATTAAGTAATGAGTAATGAGTAATGAGTAATGAGTAACGAGTCCTAAAGGATACCGCTCCGCATATAACGAGTAATAGTTATTCTGAATTTCATGAAAAAACTATTATGAATAAATTAAACACTACCTTTGCCAAGCGGATTTAGTATTACAAGCATACGGTTGCTAGAAAATCCTGCCTTCTCTGATCGAATTCAAACTGATTGTATATCAATGCTAAAGTTACCGAATACCAAGGTGATCGAGCGCAAAAAGCAAGCGATCGCAGTATTTTATTTTTATCTAACTAAATTGAGTAATTAGAACCAAAAAACGTTCAATATACATAATTAATTTAAGCAATCGAGGAAAAGCAAACATAATTCTCAATGAAAATTTAAGAATTAATATTATTTAGTAATGCAGCTAAAGTAGGTGTTCAAAAAGAGCGAAAGAACTAACGCCCAACTATACTATCATCAAGATCGACATAGTGCGATCGCTCTCTCTTAGGGAAGTAAAATCAATACAGGTGAATTAGGAAAAGATAGAAGTTGAAAGTTACTATCCTTTCCTCCAATTAATGAAACGCCTTAACTAAAAAACCAACGTCCAACTAAGCCATCATCAAGGTCAACATAGTAAAGACTACCATCAGGGGCTTCAATAATCTGCACTACAACATTAGCCCCAGTGGTAAAGGTATTAAAGGAAGTTACATTACCCTGGTCATCAAAATTGGCATTGTAAACAATTCCTTGACCAAGATCACTAAAGAATAAGTCTCCTTGATACTCTTCGGGAAAAGCATTGCCAGTATAGATATCTCCCAGCACAATCGCATTAATGCCATCCGCACTATGATTAAGCGCCAAAATAGATGAATCAGCAGTTTGCCCACTATTGTAGAAAGCTTGCGCCTCTGACAAGTTTTGATAACCACCAGTCCGCAGGTTATTTCCACTACCACCTTCATAGTAAGGCCATCCGAAATTTGCTCCAGCCCCAGCAGAGTTAATTTCTTCCCACTGCGTCCAACCGACATCACCGACGAACACATCGCCATTACGTTGATCGATAGTCATACGGAAGGGATTACGTAAACCTAGTTGATAAACTTTAGAACGGTTAGCACTACTGTCACCATTATAAAAAGGATTATCCGCTAAACCCTCTCCTGTAATGGGATCGATGCGGATAATTTTACCCGACAGGTTATCAATATCTTGAACACGGACAGTTCGGGGATCGACTCGATTGTAAGATGTGCCATCACCGTTACTAACGTATAAAGCGCCATCAGGGCCAAATTCCACTGAACCAATAGTGTGAGATTCACTATCGGCGGCTAAGAAATCTTGTAAGTTGGTGCCATCAGGGAGAATACCTGCGGGGGCTTCATTAAAGTCATTGGTGCTATTGGCAAAAGCATTGAAATTATCCCAAGTGCTATTTGTCCCTAAAATTACCACTTCACTACCAGGAACGGCAGCGGTAAAGTTAGTATTAGCATCGGCAGTAATCCGAGTTAGTCTAGATGCCCGATTGCCGTTACCATCTGGCCCAGCTAAACCACTATTCTGAAAGACTTCTGGAGGGTCGTAGGTGTAAAGAGCATAGACATACGGACTACCGTTGAAAAAGTCAGGATGTACCGCAATATCTAGTAAACCACGATCGCGTGTACCATTAACTTGAGCCGTTAGATCAATAAAAGGGGTATTACTTACCTGACCATTTTGAGAAACTTTGATCACCCCTCCTTTTTCGGCGATAAACAATGTATTGCCGTTAGGAGTCCATTCAATCGCAGTAGGTTGATTTAAACCAGAGATTAGGGTTTCACTATTTAAGGATACCGATGTCGGTGGTGCTGCCAGCAGATTAGAGTTAGAAGCTAATTCCCAGTTTCTAATATCATGATTGTTGCTTAAACCCCCTGTACCCGCACTGAAACCTAAAAATGCTTGTGAACCTAAGACAGAAGCTAAATCAATATTTAGAGATAATAATTCTGTTCCTGGTTTGTTGGCAGTATTTCCTAAATAAACTTCTAATAAGTTAGTACTGCCATCGTAATCAATCCAAGCATTCAGTACGCTGCCACTATTTAGGTCTAAGGATGCCGCAGCGGTAGTTAGTGGGTTGTTTATATTTCCATCCCGCAACACTGATAAGTGGTTATTGTTAGTATCCCAAGCATTTTGGTAAGTATCAAATTCGATCGCTAAACTTTGAGTAATGCCAGGAAGGGCAGTATTTTGGACGTTGCCATAGCCCAGATCTCCTCCGCTGATCCCTAATGCATTCAAGGCTTGGGTATCGTTTTGCAGCATAAAGGTAAATCCATCAGCACCGCCGCTTCCTCCTGTAAGTTGAAATTGAAATTGTGTCTCAAAGGAAGTATTGGCATCAATCGCTAACGGGCGATCTAAAAAGGCACTACCAGCCTGGTTTATACCAGAAGGAGTTAACCTCAGTACATTGCCTGTTTGAGTGGCATTGCCATTTAAAGTTAGGGGCGTAGTATCAGCAAAGTTATTAAAATCAATAATTGGCTCTAGTCCAGTTTCATCATCGACAATAGTGACTAAAGCTGTTCTCGGTGCTAATAAAGTTCCCTCTCCCACCAAATTATCAATCGTAAAGCCAAATTCTTCACTGCCTTCGGTGGAATTGTCATTGACAATATCAATAGTTACGGTTTTGCTGGTTTCGCCATCAGCAAAAGTGAGAGTGCCAGAATTAGCCGTATAATCACTTCCCGCTGTAGCAGTCGCGTCAACAGTATTGTAATCAATCGAGACAACACCATCACTACCTTCGGTACGCAAAATAGTTATATCAACCGTACCATCGGCTTCATTAACTTGATAAATACTGGTTTCCAGTCCAATCACACCAGGGTTGCTGGGATTTTC
>CALLPS010000081.1 GCA_938015355.1 uncultured Pleurocapsa sp. | reverse complement strand
CTATGATCCAGATAATAGTTTTCTACATCATGTAATTGAGCGTAAAGTGGGTATTCCCATCAGCCTATCCGTAATTTATTTAGCGATTGCCCAGCGCTTAAATTTTCCCATGGTAGGAATTGGCATGCCAGGGCATTTCTTAATTCGTCCTGAATTTGAAGGTGTGGGCTTCTTTGTTGATGCCTTTAATCGAGGAGAAATTATCTTTGAAGAAGATTGTCAGGCACGATTGGATGAAAATTATCAGCAGCAACTCCAGTTAGATCCGATTTGGCTCGCTCCTGTTAGCAAGAAACAGATCCTAGTTAGGATGCTTAATAATCTTAAATTTATCTATTTACATCGCCAGGAAATTAATAAAGCTTTATCCACCATGAGCGGTATTCTCAAAATATTTCCCGAAAATGTAGCGGAAATTCGCGATCGAGGTTTACTATATTATCAAATAAATCGTTGGGATGAAGCAATTATTGATCTGGAATATTTTCTGAAAGTTGCTCCTAAGAGCGAAGATGCGCCGATGATTGAAATCTTGTTAGAAAAGATGAATCGAGTATCTTAACCACTAGCATAATAGGACAGTAGGAATAATCAATATAGCAATTCTCGCCAAGGGTAATATACACCTCGGTTATGTTTGGGAAAAGGGAAAATGGACTTAATCCCGATCAAGGTGTCAATGAGAGTTTTTGCACCAAAGATAGCCAAGATACCGTACTATTTATCAGTGGAATTAGAAACCGAAAATTTATTATTATTAAAGTAACAAATACTAATATCTTAGGTAACTAAAATGTTGCAATTCCTACTTACTTGGTTGGCAACTGCTGTTTCACTTTTCCTGACCGCTTTTATCGTACCAGGACTTACTATTGTTAGCTTTTCTTCTGCTATAGTTGGTGCTGCGGTTTTAGGGTTGGTAAATGCAGTGGTCAAACCAATACTCGTTTTATTTACTTTACCTCTAACAATATTAACTTTAGGATTATTTTTGCTGGTAGTAAATGCGATCGCTTTAGGTCTTGTAAGTTATTTAACCCCTGGTTTAACCATAGCGGGGTTTTTTCCAGCAGTATTTGGCTCAATCGTTTTAACCATAGTATCAGGACTAGTAAATCAATTCTTTCCCACTGTTGATTCCTCTTATTAAACAAATAAAAAAGGGTTGAAATAATAGTAATTATCTCAACCCCAAGCTGGGGAACGCGCTTTTAATTTAAAATAAAATTCTTGTTATTGAAGAACTAATTTAACATTAGCATTCTGAAGACCACGCTGTTTGACCTCAGTCAAGGTCTTGTTAACAGCATACTTTTGATTAATTGAGTTAATCAATTCAGTTTGATTGTGCTTTTTAGCTACACCCCAAAGGTCAGCAATAAGATCGAAAGTACCATCACTATTTTCTGACCAACCTAAATCATATTCGCCTTCTAGAGTTGCAACAATATCAGCACGAAGTCTTTGACCGTTGTAACCACGAACATCAGCATTAGTTTGAACATTAATACCAAGATCGCGAAGAGAATTTACTAGAATTGCAGAATCGCTAATTTTAGTGCGTAGAGTGCTAAAGTGAGACATAAGATTTCCTCCAGTAGAAGAGAAGTAAACAACAACTTTAAAAACAATAACCGTCTATCCCAGAATTGAGTGACTGATTATTTTAATGAACTGCTAGCATTCGCTAGCCTCTGCTTCTGTAAATCTTGGGGAATTACAGAAGAAAGCCTGTTAAAACTCCAGTCGCTGGTATTCAGCGATGGAGGCTGATGCAGGTCTAGCTCTTTGCCCAGCCCAATCTCTCAGGGCTGTTACCTGCTCAGTCATTGTCCGAGACAAAGGTAAGGTAGCTTTAATCGCAGCAATAATATCTAACTGCGTAAACTCCCTGTCTTGAGCAAAAGCATCATACATCGCTGCAATAATTGCCTGCTCAATCTCTGCCCCAGAAAAACCATCAGACACCTTAGTCAACTGTTCTAGATCGAAGCGGCTGATCTCAGAACGTCTCTTTCCTAAGTGTATCCCAAAAATATCTTGCCTTTCTGTAGAACTGGGTAAGTCTACAAAAAATATTTCATCAAATCTTCCTTTGCGAAGAAATTCCCCTGGTAATCTTTCCACTCGGTTTGCAGTTGCCATGACAAACACAGGAGACTTTTTCTCTTGCATCCAAGTTAAGAAAGAACCAAATATACGACCAGAAGTACCACCGTCTGAATCTCCTGATCCTCCCCCTCCAGCAAAAGCCTTATCCAGCTCATCAATGAAAAGAATCACGGGAGAAATCGATTCGGCTGTCTTCAAAGCACTTCTGAGATTGGCTTCGGAGCGACCAACTGTTGAACCATCGTAAACCCGTCCCATATCTAAACGAAGTAATGGCAGCCCCCATAATCTAGCCGTAGTCTTGGCTATCAGAGATTTACCACAACCAGGGACACCAAGAATCAACATGCCTTTCGGTTGAGGCAGACCATACTCTCTCGCTCTTTCTGTAAAAGCATTGGAACGCTGCTTTAACCATTTCTTTAACTCTTCCAGTCCACCAACTGAATCGATAGTCTCGTCTTCTTCGATATATTCTAAAATCCCGTTACGGCGGATTAACTGTTTCTTCTCAGAAAGAACGATCTCAACTTCACTCTCTGTTAGCTGACCAGCTTTAACTTGAGCTTTACGGTAAACTTTCTCTGCCTCGTCTTTAGTTAAACCTAAGGCTGCTTTTAATAATTTTTCTCTCGTTTCCGTATCCAAGCGGTTATTTTTACTTTTCGCGAGTCGCTCAGAAAGCACTTGATTAAGTTCTGCGAGATTTGGTAGAGGATAATCTAGAACGACAACTTCTTTCTCCAGTTCTATAGGGACTGTTTGAAGGGGAGACATCAGTATAATTAGTTTATCAGAGCCTTTAAAGGATGCGATCGCATCTCTCAGCCATCTTGTAATAACTGGACCATCTATAAAAGGATGAAGATCTTTGAATATATAGATTCCTCCCTCTTTCTGTCTGATAGTCCACTCAATTGCAGCTTCAGGAGATACCGTATTGTGCTGAGTTCCTTGGCGGGGTTGACCATATTCAACCATGCCTCTAGTTACAGTCCACACAAACACTCGCTTGTATTCGGCATTGTCTTTAGCAATCTTGGCTACCGCATGCTCTGCCCTTTCCTCTTCTGGAGTAATTAGATAAATTAGCGGATATTGAGCCTGTACGAGAATATTTAGCTCTTCTTTCATGATATCGACCCTGCTGAACCCTTAAATCACAATTTTTTGCTCTGCTGCTGACAGTACTCGACCTACTTTAAACAGGAATTAACTCCTCCTCATTCGGTTTTTCCGATCCCTCAACTTGACCAGACATTTCCTCTAGAGAAATATCACCATTTATCGCTCCACCTTTGGCATTTAAAGATACCATTTCCCCGTTCCGCATCACCATAGGTGAGTCACATTTGGGACACATATGTACCTGATGGGTGTTGCCATGGACAGATGAACGTATTTCATCTATTTTTTCGGGAAACTGCATGTAAAAAGAAACTGCTTTTTCTACCAGGGCAGACATTGATTCTACATCAACTGCCGCCTTGATTTTCAATTTCCTATGCAGTTCTGGAGGTATATATAAAGTTATTTTCTGCTTACTTTGCATATCACTAAGTTTAATATTTACCCGGGTATGTAAATCAATTTACCGATCCCATTCCTTTCTGTCAAGACAGTAAGCTGTTATGACGGCAATATCGTAATATTACTTAACAATCTGCCAGTTTACTGAGGTGCAAAACAATATCGTCAATAGCATCAACAATAGGAGTGGATGGCTGATTAATGGACTGATTAGTGATGATACTGAATACTAAAACTCCATATCTAGGATGATCTACATATCCAGATAAGGCTCTTACTCCTCTGAGGCTACCAGTTTTGGCTCGGACGGTTCCTTGCGCCGTAGTTTGCCGTAGACGGTTTTTTAAGGTTCCACTGATTCCCGCAATAGGAAGAGAAGCGAGAAAAGTTTCATTGCCCCGAGCATGATACATAGCTCTAAGAGTAGAAACTAAAGTTCTAGGGGTAGCTAAATTATTCCGAGATAGTCCAGAACCATCTCTCAGACGATAACCATTAGCATCTACTCCTAAACTGGTGAGGGCTTGTTGAACTGATTGAGATCCCCCTAAATAACTCAATAAAACATTGGCATAGGCATTGTCACTTCTCAAATTGGTTACTTTAATCCATTCCTCAATTGATGTCGAGTGAATTTGCCCGTTCGGATTCAGTTTTTGCAAAGCTGCTGCGGTGACCAAAAGTTTCATATTGGAGGCAGGAACCATGTATGAGTCAGGATTTAAGCTATATAAATTAGTTCCTCCCAGAGATTGTACTAAAATCGCCCATTTTCCTTGGTTTAGCTCGGGGCGTTCAATAATATTACTAATAATTGGTTTGATGTGATCGTGACAGATTCCGATACTCTCACCCTGAGGCGGAGAAACAGGTATTTCAATTAAACCCAAATCATTGTCAAAACTAGTGGCTGTATCTGCACCCGCAGAATTTACTAAACCAAAACTAGCCAGACTCAAGCAGGATAATGCCGTAAAGACATATTGTGAGAGATAGCGCATGAATTTGTAAATTTGATTATGAACACTGATCTGAGATTGCTACGCCTGCTAACTAAAGAGTTCACAAGTGGCTATTCCCGCGGTTATGTCTTGCTCTGTTCGTAATCAAGAATCACTTTAGTTCTACTTGATGTGACTAATGGTCTTGATTTTTGTCTAATTACTTAATCTCAGTGCAAATGTACTTCGTACACGATATTGATTATGAATCTAAACTTTAGTTTAAATTCCGAATTATTTGATCTTGCAAGCAATATTTCCTCTTGCCCTAGGTTCTAGTCGATCATTCTCGAGTTCGTCAAGGGAATACTGCGAAATTGATTGATTTATGATTAATTATTCTTACGTAGGAAATAGTATATTCACAAAAATTTACCACAAGCTTATTTA
>CALLPS010000080.1 GCA_938015355.1 uncultured Pleurocapsa sp. | reverse complement strand
ACATCAATTTCAAATGCCACTTCAATTTGGGGCATTCCTCTAGGGGCGACGGGGATTCCTGTGAGTAAAAATTTACCCAAGCTTTTATTATCCTTAGCCATGGCTCTTTCACCCTGTAGCGCATGAATTTCGACACTCGTTTGACCATCAGCAGCCGTAGAAAAAATCTGTGATTTACTGGTGGGGACAGTAGTGTTTTTTTCGATGATTTTAGTAAACACTGCTCCCAAAGTTTCGATCCCCAAAGACAGAGGCGTAATATCTAAGAGCAATACATCTTCAACTTCTCCACCCAATACCCCTCCTTGAATAGCTGCGCCAGCAGCAACCGCCTCATCAGGATTGACCGAACGATCAATCTGCATATCATCAAAAATAGTTTTGATCGCTTTATGAACGGCTGGGATACGCGTTGAACCTCCCACCAGAATAATGCGGTCAATTTCCTTTGGTTGTAAGTCAGAGTCCTTAAGAGCTAACTTGACAGGCTCTAAAGTTTTTTGGATTAAATCTTTAGACAGTTCCTCAAATTTGGCTCGACTCAAATCAAGTTCAATATGTTTGGGTCCAGTCTCATCAGCAGTGATAAATGGTAGATTGATAGAAGTCGTGGGAGCTACAGATAGCTCTATTTTTGCCTTTTCAGCAGCTTCACGCATTCTCTGTAATGCCATTTTATCGGTTCTAAGATCAATTTCCTCTTGAGCATAAAATGTTTTAATCATCCAACGTACGATCACATTATCAAAGTCATCTCCTCCGAGATGATTGTTGCCCGCTGTTGCTTTAACTTCAAAAACGCCATTGCCTAACTGCAATACAGAGACATCAAAAGTACCGCCACCAAGATCAAAAACCAGAATGTTTTCTTCTCGCTCCTGCTTGTCCAAACCATAAGCTAAAGCCGCAGCAGTAGGCTCGTTAACAATACGTAAAACCTCCAATCCAGCGATTGTCCCTGCATCTTTGGTTGCTTGTCTTTGAGCATCAGTAAAATATGCCGGAACGGTGATCACTACTTCTGTTACTGTTTCCCCCAGAAAACTTTCCGCATCTGCCTTCAGCTTTTGCAGAATCATAGCAGAAATCTCTTGGGGGGTATAATTCCGATTTTTGATCTGAACGTCAACAGTGTCATCCCGACCTGGAATGCACTTATATGGCGTACGGGAACGCTCTTCTTCAGTGTCTTCCCAACGACGACCAATAAAACGCTTAATGCTATGAATTGTATTTTGAGCATTAGTAACTGATTGTCTCTTTGCTAATTGACCTACTAAACGAGTATCACCCTTAGCAAATGCCACCATGCTGGGAGTTGTCCGCGCACCTTCCGAGTTAGCAATGATTACGGGCTTTCCCCCCTCAAGCACAGCCACACAACTGTTGGTAGTTCCTAGGTCAATACCGATAACTTTTGCCATAGTGCTTAGGCAGTAACTTTCATTTACCTATAGATTACAGAGAAGTTGACAGTGAAGTTTTTGGTATCAATCAGCATACCGCAATGTTCAGATCAGTACATTTCTGGCCGATCCTTAAACTTGGATGATCCTTGAATGGTAGGACTACTTAGTTATCATTTTCTTCGTTTTCTGTCTTTTTCTCTTCCGAAGTTATCACAGGTTCTTGAGGAACAGCAACTTTAACCATGGCATGACGCAAGATAGTATCTCCCAAAACATAACCCCGCATCAGTTGTTCAATCACTGTTCCTTCGGGAAATTCGTTGGTTGGTTCTCGCAACATTGCTTCATGAAAATTGGGATCAAATTCTTGACCTTCGGGACGCATGGCGGATACTCCCATTTTTTTGAGGCACTCCACCAAAGTTTTGTAAACTCCTTGGTAGCTAGAATGAATTGCCTTTTCTCCCTCACTATCTGGTTTAAGCTGAGTTCTGGCTCGCTCAAAATTATCAATTACAGGTAATAATTCTGTAATTACATTTTTTTTGGCTTGCTGCTCCAGATTTTCCTTCTCTTTAACAGTTCTACGACGAAAATTCTCAAAATCTGCGGCTAATCGAGCATACTGTGCTTTAGACAACTCTGCCTGCTGGCTTTTTTCATCTAAAAGCTGTTTGAGATTAGCATTTTCTTGCTGAAATGCAGCAAATATTTCTTCATTTTCATCAGAAGTTGAACTATCTTCTTCGGTTGGCAAACTAGTTTCTAGTTCTTGTCCTGAATCTGTAGTATCTTCTGAAGCTGGATCATTATTGTCGGCTGAATTGTCTATAGTAATAACTTCAGGATTTTCGGAAATGATTTCTGGTTGTTTCTGCTCTTCTGTCATAGGAATCTTTGTCTCTCCACATACAAGATATAGGATATTGCATTCAGCCCAGGAATTAACAGTTAATATTGTGCTTAGCTAATAAAATTGCCGATTTGTTAGCAAGTAATCACGTTATACCCATCTTATCGGCGGTAACTTTTATAGTCATCATAGAATATTTTCTATCTAACTACGTTTCATGGTCGACGCAACTCAGTGTTTTATGTTGCTGCCTAAGCTAATGAGAAAGGGTTATCTGAGATAGCTTATCAAAATCAGCTTTGATCTCAGTCATTGGCAATTTTAATCAGACTTTGGGGAACACTAGGTATCGTCAGGAGATATTTTTATTATTCTATGGCTTATTCTTCTTCTTCTAAAAGAAATCGAGCGATCGCTTTACGTAACAATTTATCCCCTTTTGGTAATCAACTGGTACAAAAGGGTTTTATTGATGGCGACAAGATGCAAAAGGCTTTGGCAGAAAGTCGCAAAACGGGGCAATCTTTAATAGATATTCTAGAATCAGCTACGGGTCAACAGCTCCCTCCTGATTTACTACGTCAATACAAAAAACATCATTTATTTGAGCTGAAAGTTTTGTTTGGGGTGGAATCTGTCGATCCCGAAATTGAAACAGAAAAATTTAGTATTAATCACATGGGGGAATTGATCAATTCCCTGATTCCTCTGGATATTTGTCGTCGTTATCGCCTGATTCCTCTACAAAAGAAAGAAGAAGAACAGCCCATCTTAGTGGTGGCGATGGTAGATCCAGAAAATCTTGAAGCTCAAGATGATCTCAATCGTATCCTGAGACCCAAAGGGATTGCTGTTGAACGACAGGTCATTACTCAAGCTGATTACCAACAACTAATCGATCAATTTTTAGATGAGCAGGTACAGAAGGAAACTGCCAAGAAAAAAGAGGTCAATGTCGATGTTTCTTTGGAACTAGACAATTTTGATTTCAATTTGGAAGAGGCAGATGATGAGGTCGCTGATGACTTGGGAGCCGCTAACGAAGCTCAAGCTGCACCAATTATTACTCTGGTCAACAAAATTCTGGCTAAAGCATTACAGGATGGGGTTTCTGATATTCACGTCGAACCCCAAGAAGAAGGGCTTAAAATACGCTATCGCAAAGACGGTGTTTTGCAACAGCCTTTTGACCAGATGCCGAAAAAAATTATCCCTGCGGTAATTGCCCGTTTTAAGATTATGGCAGAGTTAGATATTGCCGAAAAGCGGTTGCCCCAGGATGGTAAAATTCGCCGTATGTTTCAGGGTAGAAAAGTCGATTTTCGGGTTAATACCTTGCCCAGTCGCTACGGAGAAAAAGTTGTACTCAGAATCTTAGACAACTCGGCAACTCAATTAGGTCTAGATAAGTTAATTTCCCATGAGCCTACTCTGGAAATAGTCCGAGATATGGCAAAAAGACCTTTTGGGATGATCTTGGTCACAGGTCCTACGGGTTCTGGTAAATCTACTAGTCTATATTCGGTCTTAGCTGAAAGGAATAGTCCTGATATTAATATTAGTACTGCTGAAGATCCCATTGAGTATTCTTTGGACGGAATTACTCAAGTGCAAGTAATCCGAGAAAAAGGGATGAACTTCGCCTCGATTTTGCGGGCATTCTTACGACAAGATCCTGACGTAATTCTGGTTGGGGAAACGAGAGACTCAGAAACTGCTAAAACTGCCATTGAAGCGGCACTAACTGGTCACTTAGTATTAACTACTCTCCACACTAATGATGCCGCAGGTGCGATCGCTCGTTTGGATGAAATGGGGGTTGAACCATTTATGATTTCTGGAGCTTTAGTGGGGGTATTAGCTCAAAGGCTAATGCGTCGTGTCTGTAGTGAATGTCGTGTGGCATACAATCCTACCAAAGAGGAATTATCTCGATTCGGGCTATCAGCTGCGGGAGAAGAGGAAGTCATCTTTTATAAAGCGAATAAATTAGAGCCTGAACAAATTTCTGCGTCTAAAGCTAATGGTAGTATTTGCCCTAAATGTAACGGAGTTGGCTACAAAGGAAGGGTTGGGGTCTATGAAGTTATGCGCAATTCAGAAAAGTTACAAGCTTTGATTAACGAGGGTGCAAATACTGATCGCATCAAAGAAACCGCGGTAGAAGAAGGCATGATTACCATCTTGGCATACAGCTTAAATTTGGTAAAAGAAGGTCAAACCACCCTGGAAGAAGTTGAACGGGTCACATTTACCGACTCAGGTTTGGAAGCAGAATTAAAAGCCAAGCGCAAGAGTGGTTTAACTTGTGGTGCGTGTCGTGCTGAGTTGCAACCTGAATGGTTAGACTGTCCCTACTGTATGACTCCTCGATTTTAATAAGCTCTAAGCTGGCAAAGATAGTTTTTATAGCTTACTGATAGTTGTGGCAAGTAAATAAATATTTAAGAAATTTTGATGAGGAATAGATTATGGATCTGATGATCGAGGACATGATGGAACAATTGGTGGAGATGGGAGGCTCAGATATGCATGTCCAGGCTGGCGCACCAATTTATTTTCGGATTAGTGGTAAATTAACCCCCATTGGCGATGAACTTAGTCCACAGGAGTGTCAACGACTAATCTTTAGTATGCTCAACAATAATCAAAGGAAAGAGCTTGAGCAGCATTGGGAACTTGACTGTTCCTACGGAGTCAAGGGGTTGGCTCGCTTTAGGGTCAATGTCTATAAAGAGCGAGGCTGTTACGCCGCCTGTTTGCGAGCCTTGTCTTCCAAAATTCCTAACTTTGATCAGCTAGGCTTACCTGATGTCGTCCGAAGGACAACAGAAAGACCACGAGGATTAGTTTTGGTAACAGGCCCTACAGGCTCAGGGAAGACTACAACCCTGGCAGCGATGCTCGATTTGATTAACCGTACTAGGGGAGAGCATATTCTTACGGTTGAAGATCCAATTGAGTATGTTTTTGATAATGAAAAAAGTCTGTTTCACCAACGTCAAAAAGGAGAAGATACCAAAAGCTTTGCCAATGCTCTCAAAGCAGCACTACGGGAAGATCCAGATATTATTCTGGTCGGGGAAATGCGGGATTTGGAAACTATTTCCTTGGCAATCTCCGCAGCAGAAACGGGTCACTTAGTATTTGGTACTTTACATACCAACTCCGCCTCAGGAACTGTGGATCGGATAATTGACGTTTTTCCCGCAGGTCAACAAGCACAAATTAGAGCTATGTTGTCAAACTCATTAATCGCTGTCTTCAGCCAAACCCTGGTGAAAAAGAAAAATCCTAAACCTGGGGAATTTGGACGAGTTATGGCACAGGAAATCATGATTGTCACTCCTGCGATCGCTAATTTAGTCCGTGAGGGTAAGGCAGCTCAGGTGTATTCAGCAATCCAAACGGGAGCCAAGATGGATATGCAGACTATGGAACAAGCTTTGGCTGATTTGATTAAAAAAGGTATCGTCAGCATCGAAGAAGGATTAGCCAAAAGTTCTCGACCAGATGAACTACAGCGTCTTACAGGTGGAGCTGGCATGAGTACCATGGCAAATACTAAAACCAATGCCAAGCGCCGTTAATTATTACTAACTTAACTATTTTCTTCTTACTAACTTAGTTATTGGTTTATTTTTATGTCTATATACGTAGCAAAAGTCAAAGACAATTCGGGCAAAGTCTTTAAGGAAAAAATTGAGGCTGCTTCGGCTGAACAAGCCCGTCTAACACTCAAAAATAAATATGTCGCTGTGGGGAAAGTGAACAAGTCTAGTTTTGAAATTGACTTGTCCGCTTTGGAAATGGCTCTAGCCAAAGTTACGGTCAAGGATAAGGCTGTCTTCTCCCGTCAGTTTTCGGTAATGGTTAATGCAGGGGTGGCAATTATTCGTTCTTTGGGCATTTTGGCAGACCAGTCACCTAATGTAAAACTTAAGCGAGCTCTTTTGGGTATTAGTGCAGAAGTGCAACAAGGTACAAGCTTGTCAGAGTCGATGAAGGATTATCCTGAATGCTTTAACGATTTGTATGTCTACATGGTAGAAGCTGGAGAAGCTGGTGGAGTACTGGATGAAGTTTTGATGCGTCTTTCTAAACTGTTAGAAGATATGGCGAAGTTACAAAATGAAATTAAGTCTGCCATGGCTTATCCCGTAACGGTAGGAATTTTTGCCGTGATTGCTTTTTTAGGGATGACTATTTTTTTGATTCCTGTTTTTGGCGGAATTTTTGAATCTTTAGGAGCAGAATTGCCTCTTCTGACGAGAATTATGTTGAATATCAGTGACATACTTCGTAGTTGGAAGGCTTTAATTCCAATCGTTGTATTTGTCGGACTGAGCTTTTTAATCCGTATGTATTATAAAACGACCTGGGGTCGCTTACAAATAGATGGTTTTATGTTGAAAATGCCTTTATTTGGTGATCTTAATGAAAAAATTGCCGTGGCTCGCTTTTGTCGGGTATTTGGTACATTGACTCGTTCTGGAGTTCCTGTATTGCAATGTTTTGATATTGTTTGTAATACTATTGGTAATCAGGTGATTATTAATGCTGTAATGGCTGCTAAAGCAGATATTCAACAAGGGGGAATGATTTCTTTAGCTATTCAAAAAGAAAATGTCTTTCCTGCATTAGCAATCCAGATGATTAGTATTGGAGAAGAAACAGGTGAATTGGATGCCATGATGGAGAAAGTTGCCGAATTTTATGAGGATGAAGTGGAACAGGCTGTTAAAGCTCTTACTACTATGATTGAACCGATTATGATGGTGGGGATTGCTGGTATGGTAGGTACAATTCTGATGTCTATGTATTTGCCGATGTTCTCCATCTTTGATCAGTTAGCGTAATTTTTTTAGATCATTATTGACCAACGGTCAGGCGACGCGAAGCTAGTGCTTTAGTGCAAGCTCCGCAGCAAAATAGTGGAAACCCTGACCTTAGATGACCAGCATTTTGCTCACCCCCAGAATCCCATGATATCCGTCAAAAAATCTGACTATGAAACACTATTGTCAGAATACAGTACTCGTGGCGGGGCGATCGCCTTACTTAAGCAATATCGCCCTTACCTGGAAGCATTACCCAGTATTCGTCGTCCTGAACAAAGTTTGATTACTATTCCTCTTCCTGTTGTCCGTATTCGTCGTCCTGAATTAACTTCAAATAATCCTCTACAAACTAAAATGCCGCGAGTTGCGACTTCTCTTCCCTGTGATTTGGGGATTTTGATGTGTGACCCAGAATGGAAGATTAAAATGGGTGCAGAGATTATTGTTTTTATTCATCGTCCTGAAGAGGATTTTTCGGATTTGATTAATCGTTGGCGCAAAACTCAGGTTTATCTCGACCAAGATTATGAATGGCTCATGCCACCCAGTGAACAGCATATGGTTAGCGAAGCAGCAGAGGTAATTAACCCCTTGTTTGTTGTTTATGAAGGGACAAGCGATCGCATTAAGCAAGGTTTAGCTGGTGCAGGTTTTCCTTATGTTGTCCAATCTCTTGATTTTTTAGAACAGGAGTCCAAGATCGAAGCACCAATATCCGACCTACCTAATCTAGACTAAAAACCAAAAATGAGGAGAGGAAAGCTATTATTTAAAGTAGTAAGAACAGTTTCCTCATCCTTCATCATTTATCCCTTATCCTTAAATTAGTGTGCATAATCACCTTGACGAGCATTATGATCTGAGCGGGGCTGAATCACGCCATACCCCCCATGATTTCGGCTATAAATGACATTTATTTCCCCCGTTTCGCTATTTTGAAACATATAAAAATCATGATCTATTAACTGAAGCTGCTCTAATGCTTCTTGGGCAGTCATCGGCGGCATTGAAAAGTACTTGCTTCGGACTACTGCTTCAGGTAATTCTGGAGTGCGATCGCTATTAATTTCATCAATTTCGATTACGTTTTCACTTTCATTAATTTCTTCTTGCCGTATATGATTATGAGCATTCTTAGCTAAATGCTTTTCTTTATATTTACGTAGTTGACGAGCGATTTTATCCGCCACCATGTCAATACTTGCATAGAGATTTTCACTTCCTTCTTGGGCGCGTATTACTGTCCCATTGGCAAATACTGTTACTTCCGCCTTATGTTTTCTTTCGATCCGAGAATTGCGAGCTACAGATAAATGAACATCCACTTTTCCAGTTATATTCTGGAAATGTTTTATTGCTTTTTCCAGCTTCTGTTCGACGTAATCATGAATTGATTCTGTGACTGCAATGTTATTTCCTTGGATCAAAAGCTTCATATTCGCTACTCCATAATATACAGTTTTAAAGCCAATAGAAATTAGATACACCATTGTTATGAAATTGTAGTAAGAAGTTCAAATCCCTTGAATCAAAAAAGTCTACTCTTATTACAGATTATAAGTAGTAATCGATACTTTTTTCACTCAATGAAATTATTGGTATAGTTGCAATTCTCTAATTAAATAAATACCAATTGTACTCTTGAATGATTATCTTATGAGTATTACAGATATCTCAAAACGCAATTTATTCCGTTACTATAAGGAATTAATTGAGTATATAAGAATGAGACTTGACTTACTTAAATTTTAACCCTGCTGATTTAGATTTTGGTAATTGAGACAGTTTGCAGTTTTGGTTTATTCTTTGCAATTCCCTTAAGCAATGCTGTTTTTCTAAATAACTTTATACTTATAATACTAGCACTTTGTATCTTGGAAAACATCGAAACATCATTTTATTTTCATGTTATGTTACATTGATTGACATTTATTTAAATAGGCTAGCAATATGCCACAAAATAAAAGACAGTGTATATTAAATAATCAACAAGTAGTTAAATTTAATCAAGCTTGGTCATATCAACGATCGCTGGTAACGGAGAGAATTGATAACCCTAATTTGGATGATATTTTGATATTATTAGAACATCCTCAAGTCTACACATTAGGTACAGGTTCAACTCTAGATTTTTTGAAATTTGACCCAGAAGCAAAGGAATTTGAAATCCATCGTATTGAACGGGGTGGAGAAGTAACCTATCATTGTCCTGGTCAATTGGTAGGCTATCCGATTATGAATTTGCGCTATTATCGGCAGGATTTGCACTGGTATTTGAGACAATTAGAAGCTGTTATTATTGATACTGTCGCTAACTATGGTTTAAAAGCCTATCGAATTCCCGACTTTACAGGAGTTTGGCTAGAAGGGAAAAAAATTGCAGCGATTGGCATTAAAGTTCGTCGTTGGATTACGATGCACGGTTTTGCTTTAAATATATGTCCTGACATGAGTGGATTTAAACATATTGTTCCTTGCGGTATTGCTGATAAACCAGTAGGAAGTTTGATAGAATTTGTTCCCCATCTAACAGTAGAGAAAGTCCGAATTGATGTGGCGAAAGCTTTCTCAGACGTATTTCAAGTGGAATTGATTGAACAAGAAGATGAGATGCAGTTAAATAGTTAAGACTATTATTTATCATTTGTTATTAGCAAAATTTTTTATGAATCAATCATCTCTTAAATCAATTAATTGTCATCATTGGGGTAATATCCGTCTCATCGCTACAGACATGGATGGCACATTAACTCAAGGAGAGAAGTTTGATTCTAAGTTGTTTGAGATATTAACCAGATTGTCTGCTGTGGGAATCGATACCTTAATTACGACAGGGAGATCGGCGGGATGGGTACAAGCGATCGCAACTTATTTGCCCGTGGTAGGTGCGATCGCCGAAAATGGCGGGTTATTATTCTGGAATCATGATCCTCAGCCACATTTAATGAGTGAGATTAATATTGATCAGCATCGACAGCAATTAAGTCAGGTATTTAAGTTGTTACAAACTAAGTTTCCGCAAATCAGAGAATCTTTAGATAATCGTTTTCGCGTGACTGATTGGACATTTGATGTGGAAAATTTAAGTCCGATTGAATTAGAACATATTGATTATATTTGTCAGAGTGAAGGTTATGGTTTTACCTATAGTTCAATTCAGTGTCATATTAAACCAATATATCAAGATAAAGCCTATGGTTTAAATAAAGTTATCCCGCAATATTTTCCTGATTTAAAACCATCAGAAATGTTAACTATTGGAGATAGTCCTAATGATGAATCAATGTTTAATCAAGAAGAGTTTTCTTTATCTGTGGGAGTAGCTAATGTTAGACAGTATTGCGATCGCTTAAAGTATTTACCTGCTTATGTAACTAACAAATCAGAAGGTGAAGGATTTTGTGAATTGGCAGAATTAGTTATCAGTCAGCTTTAATTTAGCCGAGTTTTTTCCATTGACTTGCAGGGGGAGAAAGAAATTAATACAAACCAGGATCTCCATTCTCAGCAATTAAAGGTTTAATTATAGCGGCGGAATTTTTAGGCTTTATGGTGCGCCCTCGCAAAGCTGACTTACCAGCCCTAGAGCAGCAAGAGCTTCTCTCGATCTCATTGGAAAGGAAATCATTACATTGTTGTCAAAAAACTATTACGATAAGGTTAGAGTTAAATGATAGATTGATAAAATATGGTTTCATGTCTTGAATTTTCCTGATAAATGACTATAAAACCTTTATAAACCAGACCTAGAGTCCCATAGGTCGTTTTTAGTCTTAATATTTGTCGTATTTGCCTTAATACAGTTATTTTTGTTTGAACTAATTTAATATCTGGCTCTTCTAACTTGAAATTAAGATTTTGACTAAGATTTTGACTGAACTGTCTCAGTCTCCATAGACAATACAACAAGTAAGATTCCTAAAAAAAATATAATTATTATCTCCCAACTTTACCTGAAGCTAAAGCAGGAAACCTAACAATATAAAAAGGTGTTTGAAAATCATTTTCTCCGTTATTCAGTGGGGGAGAATTTTGTAGTTGATTAACAGTAGCATAGACATAATTATCTTTACTAAAAGCCATGCCATCCGCCCAACTTAGTAGCTTATTATCTTGATATAAAATCTCATATTTACCAGTTTCATCCACAACTCCGATCGCATTTTCGGTAATAGAAGTAATGTAGACATTGCCCTCACCATCAACGGTAATACCATCACAAATTGGCTTATCACCATAGCGTTCGACTTTAGTTGATAATTCCTCCTCAGAGAGAGATTCATCTAGTAAATCTGCTGTAGCAATGCGATATAGAGAAGTGCCACTCATGGGTGCATAGTAAACCCACTCATTGTCAGGATCGATGGTAATGGGATTAGCACCAATTTTAGCTGGTTTCCCTGCTAAATTAATTATACGCTCATTGATAATCATGGGAATATCTTCGGGACGGGTCGAGATATCTCCTTCCAATACCCTGCGTGAAAATCCCGTAGTCAGATCGACGACAATTAATGCCGAATCATCACCACTGGCAGTATCAGTAATATAGATTGCATTATGCTCCAGATCGACGGCTAAATCGTTTAAAAATGGGCTGTCGGGGATAATAGGTTGAGGCAAATAAACTACTTGATATAATTCCTCATTTTCCGTATCCCAACCAACTATCTTCCCTGGTTGTCCCTCTCCTACACTGCGATCTAGCATCCACAGTATGCCGTCTTGATCCGAGCGCAATCCTAAGACTGTATTCAAACCAACTCCATT
>CALLPS010000079.1 GCA_938015355.1 uncultured Pleurocapsa sp. | reverse complement strand
TAAGTAGGTAGGCGAAATAATTTATAAGACCAAGACCCGAATGTGAAATCCCAGTCCCTAGTCCCTAGTCCCTAGTCCCTAGTCCCTAGTCCCTAGTCCCAAAATAAATCATCTTATATTTAATTACACCCACTTACTTATAGCGTTTAAGAACCTTAATAGCGCTATATAAAAATAGAGATTAAACTCAAGGCGATCTCTCTTTCTGCAATAAAGTTAGAGATGAATGTCTTAAAAGCTATTGGCTTATAGCTTATAGCTTATAGCTAAAAACGATTTGACAAATAACGTAGACTCTTAACTTGTCACAAATGCATAAACAGGGGACACCAGACCTAAAGATCTATACTTACCTAATAACCTCAACTGATAAATGCGATGTGTCCTCGCGTCAAACTCCGCCCTAAAGTCAATCCTGTGATCGAACCTGCCAAGCTATGGATTTTGTTGGTGGGAGTCAATCAGTATCAGGATCAGCAAAGTTTATCATCATTGCAATATCCTGCTTTAGACTGTCAAGGATTAGGGGATGCCCTCAAGGAAGCTACTGCTAGCTTTGCTAACAAAGAAGTTATTATTCATCATGATTTTGCTAATCAACCGCCTCAACTAGTCGAAGTACGGCAAAGCATCAAACATATTCTTGACTCGGCGGCTGCGGAAGATACCATCTTATTTTATTTTTCGGGACACGGTATTTTAGAAACCCAAACTCAGCAGGTGGTTTTATGTTTAGCAGATACTGATACCACAGAACTTTTAAATACAGGGCTACCATTAAATACATTCTTGAAAGATTTGAGTAACTGTGCGGCTAGTCAACAGCTTGTCTGGTTAGATGCTTGTCATAGTGGGGGGATGACGTTACGGGGGACAGAGTTATCTCTAGTCGATCCGAGTTCTCAGCTAGTGGCAGCATTGCGTCATCAAGCGGCAACCAGTAAAGGCTTTTATGCTTTATTATCTTGTGACCAAACTCAACAGTCGTGGGAGTTTCCTGAGTTAGGACATGGTGTATTTACTTATTATTTGATGCGGGGTTTGCGGGGAGAGGCGGCTGATTCCCAGGGGGTAATTGAAGCGGATGCTTTATATCAATATGTTTATCATCAAACTCTGCGCTATATCGATAAAACTAATCAACAGATCCGTTTAATTAATCAGCAGAAAAGTAGTCGCGGCGAAAGTAAACTCCAATTAGAATTTCCCCTACAAACTCCAAAGCGTATTGTAGAAGGATTTGGCAAAGTCATCTTAGGCAAACAATCTTCCTTCAATCCTCAAGTTAATCCCCGTCAGGCGTTAGTAATTGATGGTGAATTGAAAACCAACCGTACAACTTTGGCTTTAAGCCAGGTATTGCAAAGTGCGGGAAATTTTGATTTAAGATATTTCCCCCAAACAAATGAACCATGGTCACAAGTTAAAAATGCGATCGCATCTTGTTTTAATGCTGACACTGAAACTTCGACTAATCCTGAAATTAGTACTAGATTACTATATTTGCGAGGAGAAATTGCCACTACTGATACGGGAGAATCCTGGCTAGTTTTACCAGACGATATTCGTCTATCTCGCTCGTGGTTAAGGAAAACTTTGCAAAATTCCCTAGTTACCCAGCAAATTGTGATTTTAGACTGTCCTGGCTCTCATTCTCTGGAAGATTGGGTCGAAGACTTGCAGTTAGGTGTTGATCGGGGACAGTGTTTGATTGCCGCCAATGCACCTCTAGATCATTCGCCACAGTTTGCCGATATTGTTTTAGAAACTTGGCAAAATGCCGATTATGCAGCAGGATTACCGATTGCCGCCTGGATCAGTCAGTTACAAATTGCCTTAGCAGGAACAGGAATTACGCCACAAGTCTGGTTGTCGGGTACTCAGGGGGTGATTGAATTACTGACGGCGAAAAATGGAGTTAGTGAAGATCAGCAGCCAGTGTTGGATCTGGGAATTTGTCCTTATATGGGATTGCAGTCATTTAAGGAAGGCAGCGCTGAGTATTTTTATGGTCGAGAAACTCTAGTGCAAAAGTTAATTAACCAAATTAGCCATAAGACGAGTATTGCTGTGGTGGGGGCTTCTGGTAGTGGGAAATCCTCGGCGGTACAAGCGGGGTTAATGGCAAAATTAAGACAGGGTAAACATATTCCTGAAAGCGATTGCTGGTGGCTGGGTTGTTTTTGTCCTGGAAGCATGCCAGTACAGGCTTTAGCGAGGTTATTAAGTGAGGGAAACGATTCCCAAAGTCAAACTGAATCACAACTCCAAATTGAAGGATTACTCTATCAAGGAGTGGAGGGATTTGTCCGCTGGTTAAGAAATCGCAGTGAACCGATGGTGGTACTGGTTGTCGATCAGTTTGAGGAGTTGTTTACCTTGGCAGGAGTGAGAGAGCGTCAAGAATTTATTGAATTGATTTTAGGTGCAATTAAGCATGCGGGCGATCGCTTTAGGTTAGTATTGACTATTAGAGCTGATTTTGTCGCTTCTTGCCTCGAAACTCCAGAATTAGCCCAGATATTACAAAGAAACAGTGTTTTAGTACCACCTTATCTGAGCGAAGCTGATTATCGTGATGCCATTATTAAACCTGCTGAACAAGTGGGTTTACAGGTTGAATCGGGGTTGATCGAGGTGTTATTACAGGATTTGGATCGTTCTGCGGGAGATTTACCCTTGTTGCAGTTTGTTTTACAGCAATTATGGGAAAGCCGAGAAAGGAGTAAATTAACTCTCAAAGCCTATCGGAAACTGGAAGGTATTAAAGGAGCATTAGAAAGACAAGCCCAGTCAATATACAATAATCTCGATGCTGAATCACAGGCTTGCGCCCGCTGGATTTTTCTTAACCTGACGCAGTTAGGGGAAGGTACGGAAGATACTCGCCGCCGAATTACTAAATCTGATTTAATTGTCACTAAATATCCTGAAGCCTTAGTTGATAGAACTCTCCGTATCTTAACTGATGCCAAGCTGTTAGTAGTTAATCTTGATAGCGGTAGTAATATTGGACATAGCCGTAATGCAGCCAATCCGAATGAAGATGACAAGCTTTTTTGGGAGACAATGCGCCAAGAAGCAACAGTAGAAGTTGTTCATGAAATTTTGATCCGTCATTGGTCAAGTCTGCGTTGGTGGCTGGAAGAAAATCGGGCTAGATTGCGATCGCAACGTCAAATTGAAGAAGCTGCTATGTTATGGTTGCAAAAGGATCAGCAAGATGATTTTCTCTTACAGGGTATTCGTTTAGCGGAAGCAGAAGAGATTTTTATTAGATATAGTGATGAGTTGTCTGACACTGCTACGGAATATGTCGCCACTTGTATTGATGCGAGACTGGCTGCACAACGGGAAGCTAAAAAACGCTTACGTCAAGCTCAATTAACTGCCGTTGCATTAGGTATTTTAGGATTAGCGGCAACAACTTTTGGTATCGGTGCATATCGTCAGCAATTAATTGCTAAAATGGAAAATATTAATAGTTTAACTGCTGTTGCCGAAGCGCAATTGTTATCGAATCAACAGTTGGAATCTTTGACTACTAGTGTTAAAGCTGGCAAGCAATTAACTGCAATTAATGGCTTGGGTAAGTTATTAGTTGGTCAGGATAATTGGCAGGAAACTAAAGTTAAAACTAGCGCTGCTTTGCAACAGTCTATTTATGGCACTCAGGAATTAAATCGTCTTGAAGGGCATAGTCAAAAGGTTAATACTGTTAGGGTAAGTGATGATGGCAAACTATACGCTACTGCTAGTGATGACGAAACTGTTAAAATTTGGCAACCAGATGGTACTTTAGTTAAAACATTAACGGCAGAAGTATTGGAAATGACTACTATTCCTCTAAGTCTAAATGGTAGCCAAAAAGAAATTATTAATCCTATTCAGATGACTAAAGATAGATCTATATTAACTAACAATGGAACTTATTTTATTAATGCTGCTGATGATAGTATCGTACAATTAAGGACTAAAGCTGATGGTCAATTAATTAGTTCTTATTCACATCCAGAATCAGTTAATAATTTAAGTCTTAGTCATGATGAAAAACTATTAGCAACCACAACTATTGACGGCACAATAAACATCTGGAATAAGGAGGGGTTTTTACAACAAACTCTAATTGGACATACAGGAGCAGTTTCCGATATTCAGTTTGTTCCTGATGACAGTGAGGGCGATCGCTATAAACTTATTTCTACTGGAGTTGATAAAACTGTCAGGATTTGGCAAGTTTTTAATCGTTATTCTACTCAAGCTGAGGGTATTTATAGTGTGGCAGTTTCTCCCCAAGATGTTAATAGTTTTGCGGCGGCTGATTGGGATGGCAAAATAAAAATATGGCATAATAATTCTCAGGGCACACAAGAATTAATTCGTACTTTATCAGGACATGAGGATACGATAACGAAAATTATATATAGTCCTGATGGTAAGTTAATTGCTAGCGCAGGTTGGGATAAAGTAATTAAACTTTGGGATGCAGAAAGTGACAGGTTAATTAGCAGTTTTGAAGGTCATCAAGATGGCATTAATACTATTGCTTTTACTCCCGATAGTCAGACTTTAATTTCTGGAAGTGAAGATAAAACTATCAAGTTGTGGAGTTTAGGAGATAATCCCAAACTAATTAAAACTTTGCCAGGACATACCGATAGTATTAAAGCTGTTACTGTTAGTCCTGATGGAAATATAATCGCTTCTGCTGGTTATGACAACAAGATTAAACTCTGGACTTCTGAAGGGAAATTATTACAAACTATTGATGCTCATAATCTGGCAATTACTTCTTTAGCTTTTGCTTCTAATTCTAATATCCTCGCCTCTGCAAGTTGGGATAATACAGTTAAACTATGGTCAATTAATGACACAGGAAAAACTAACGAGTTATTACACACCCTGACAGGACATCAAGACGGCGTAACGACGATTAGTCTTAACTCTAAGGGTACCTTATTAGCGACAGGAAGTGGCGATCGCACGATTAAACTCTGGAATACAAAAACAGGAACATTAATTAAAAACCTGCGGGGACATACTAGCCAAATAAATAGCCTGACATTTAGTAGTGATGATCAGTTTCTTATTAGTGGGGAAGAGCAACAGGGTTTATTCTCGTGGAATTTAGATTTAGATAATCTTTTAGATCAAGGATGCGATCGTATTTCTGATTATTTAACGACTAATCCTAATGTTAAACAAAGCGAGCAAAAACTTTGTCAGTAAGAAGTTAAGTAGATTTAATAACTTTTATAAATTGGCGATCTTTATAATTTCAAGTTGAAATTAAAATGCAATATGTAGCACACTTTGATTTTATCTATTCTTTTGGATTATGTTTAAATTGAATCACTGGAGAATTTTTCTATTTATATTCTTTTCAACTTTAAGCTAGAAAACTTTACTTCTGCAACTCTCCTGTAATACTAAAAGCTCGGATTTCAGTAATTTTCACCTTGACTGTTTTGCCGATTAATTCTTCAATTTTGCCAGGGAAAAAGGTCAGGCGATTACTTCTAGTTCGACCCAATACCTGAGTTGGATCTTTTATATTTTGAGCTTCCACGAGAACTTCTACTTCTCGTCCTAAATAACGCCGAGAACGGGCTTCAGCAGTGACCGTTACTAAGCGGTTGAGACGTTGTAGACGATCGCTTTTTATCGACTCACTCAATTGATTATCCCATAGAGCGGCAGGGGTAGCAGGGCGAGGGGAATAGGCAGCGGTATTAACGAGATCGAAGCCCATATCTTCAATTAGCTGGAGGGTATGCTCAAATTGCTCTTCCGTTTCTCCAGGAAAACCAGCGATCGCATCTGCCGTAATCGAAGCATCAGGCATATATTCTCGAATTGTCTCAATAATACGACGATATTTCTCGTGGGTATAACCTCGCTTCATTGCCTTAAGGATCTCGTTATCTCCTGACTGGAAGGGAATATGAAAATGCTCACAGACATTAGGTAACTCTTTACAAGCCTTGATTAGTCGTTCGGTAAAGTAACGAGGGTGACTAGTGGAAAATCGCAGGCGATCGATCCCAGGAATATCGTGGACGTAATATAGTAAGTCAGTCAGAGTATGTTTGTGTCTCCCTTCTGGGGTGCTTCCTGGCAAATCCCTACCGTAGGCATCAATATTTTGTCCTAAGAGGGTAATTTCCTTATATCCCTGTCTCCCCAACTCTGTCATTTCCGCTTTAATTGCTTCAGGAGTTCGAGACTGCTCTACTCCCCGCACATTAGGCACAACACAATAACTACAGCGCTCATTGCAACCATAAATTATATTGACCCAAGCCGTAACACTACTATCACGGCGGGGTTTGGTAATATCTTCAATAATATGAATTGGCTCGGTGGCGACTACCTGACTACCATCAAACACCTGTTGTAATAGATCTTCTAGGCGATTAGCATGTTGTGGCCCCATGACTAAATCCAATTCGGGTACACGACGTAGTAATTGTTCTCCTTCCTGTTGAGCAACGCACCCAGCAACAACTAAAGTTAAGTCGGGTTGCTTGTGTTTACGTTTTGCTTGTCTTCCCAAGTAAGAATAAACTTTTTGTTCGGCATTATCCCGAATGGTGCAAGTATTATAGAGAACTAAGTCTGCCAGGTTCGGATCTGATTCCGCCTCAAAACCCATTTTTTCTAATACGCCAGCCATCCGCTCAGAATCAGCTTTATTCATCTGACAACCAAAAGTTACTATATTGTATTTTTTATTGGCGTTTTTCATAGGAAATTAACTATGGCTAGGAATGTGTCTAGGGAATGTAACTAGAAAAAGGAACAGAACTACTATACTAGTTTAAAATGATGGACAACAAGCTGCGACATAATTTAAGGGGAAAGCAATATTTAGTATTTAAAAATACATAAAATTAATCGCTTCAGAATATTGGGGAGAAAACACTGGCTACAGTTGAACTTTCTAAAATCCTCTTCAGCAAAGGAATTGAGTCCTTATTTACCAAAATTTTAGCTCACCATCTCTAATAATTAAGTCATTGATGTGTGAATTTTACGTCTAAACAGAGTAAAGTTTAGCTAATAATAAAAACTTTTTTAAATACAGTATTTTTGAAGAAGTGAAGCGAAAAAGTATTAGCGTTAACAACCCTTGGGAAGATTTAGTAGGTTATTCGAGAGCTATTAAAACTGGCAGTTACATTCATGTATCGGGGACAACTGCTATCGACGAAAAAGGAAAACTTGTTGGTTTAGGGGATCCCTATACTCAAACCAAGCAAATTTTTAAAAATATTGAGTCATCTCTCAATACGGTAGGAGCCAGCCTGGAAGATGTCGTTCGTACTAGAATTTATGTAACTAATATTGATCGTTGGAAACCAATTGGTCAAGCGCATTCTGAAGTTTTTGCTGATATTCGCCCTGCCAGTAGCATGGTAGAAGTCAGTCGTCTAATTTCACCAGGAATGCTCGTCGAAATTGAGGCGGATGCCATCATTAAATAATAATTTCTACTTATTAATTTCTTGTAACCAAATTTTAATTAAGTTATCAACAGTTTCCTGCCAACTATATTGTTGAGCTATTTCCTGAGCCTTTGTGCCCATGGATCGACGTAAGTTAACATCAGAAATTAATAGAGTTAACTTGTCTAAAAAATCTGCCTCATTTCCAGGTTGATATAAAAATCCCGTTGACCCATCTTTAATGGTGTCAATGACTCCTCCTGCCCGAGGAGCGATCGCAGGTATGCCCCCTGCCCCTGCTTCGATGATGGTTAATCCTCTAGTTTCTTTTTCGGAGTTGGTAATAAAGATATCGCCATTGGTGATTAATGCTGGTATATTTTGAGGGGCAATTCGACCTAAGAGATAAACATTAGGGGTTAGCTGTGTTAAAGTCTGTTCGATCTCGTCTTTGAGGATGCCATCTCCAGCGATGATAATGGCAATTTTATGTTGTATTTCTGTTGGTAATTTAACTAATGATTTCAAGGTAAAATTCCAACCTTTATCAGGAGTTAAACGTCCCAGAAAAATTAGCTTTGTTTTATGGTCAATATTAGTTAATTTATATTGTTCAGCAAAGAAATTAGTAGTCTTTTGTATATTATTAAATTGATTTAGATCACAACCTAATAATTCAGCACAAAATGTATTTTCAATACCTATGTCTTTTATCTTTTGAGCAGTTATCGAACTTGATACTAAGGTTAAGTCATAAGCATTATAGATTTTGGCAAAGAGCAAGTTAAATATCTTTTTAATAAGTTTATTCAGTCCTAGAGGTAAATTAAAATAATCATCAAAGTAGTCAATATAATTAGTATGAAACCAAGCTACACAAGGAATATTATATTTTTTAGCATATTTAACCCCAGGTAATTTAAGCAAGCAAATGCCTAATCTTTCCGCTTCATCCACATGAATAATATCAGGTTGAAAAACAGCTAAGGACTTCAGAATAACTTGATAAGATTTAATCGTTACATCTCTTTCAAACTCCAAAGCGATCGCCTTACTACTAGGTAAACTAATTATTTCTACCCCAGGGAATATTTCTCCGCTATATTCTTGATAATTAGGATAGATATGTTTAATAGGACTATAATCTGGACAAAATACAATTACCTGATGTCCTAAAATACTTAGTTGTTCTAATCTCTTAAAAACAGCAACAGTGACACCATCAATTACGGGAAAAAAACTAGAACAGATTATCGCTACCTTCATCAAAATATTAGTTCTAAATTAATTAAATCAAATCGAATTCCATTTCTCATATAAATCTGGACGGCGATCGCGAGTACGTTTAATCTGTTCCTCTTTACGCCACTGATCAATCCGCTTGTGATTACCAGAACGCAAAACTTCTGGAACTTGCCAACCACGATATGATGCGGGTCTAGTATATTGAGGATAATCGAGTAATTCCGCCTCAAAGCTTTCCGACTTGAGAGATTCCACTTTTCCCACTGTCCCTGGCAAAAGCCTAGTAACACCGTTGACCACAGTAAGAGCAGGAATTTCGCCACAGGTTAAAACAAAATCCCCTAAAGATACTTCTTTGGTAACTAAATGCTGCCTGATTCTTTCGTCTACCCCTTCATAGTGACCACAGATTAAGACAAGCTGCTGATAATTAGTGGCTAAATCCTTAAGCAATGGCTGATCGAGAGGTTGTCCTTGAGGAGTCATCAAAATAATCTCCCGCTGGGGCAATACAGGCACAGATTCCACTGCCGCAAACATCGGCTCAGGTTTGAGGAGCATTCCCACTCCGCCACCATAGGTAATGTCATCTACTTTGCGGTGCTTGTCCGTAGTAAAATCACGGGGGTTTACCAAATTAACCGTAGCAATTTCTTTGGCGATCGCCTTACCCAATAAACTACAATTAAAAGCTGAGGTAAAAAAGTCTGGGAAAAGAGTGATAATATCAAAACGCACGATTATAAAATCTACAAAGTTATTCAGATCATTAAGTAATTAAGTATAAGTCTGGTTGACTCCAAAATTTAAGTAGTCTTTGACACAGTAGTTATGTTGCCCTAATCGTTAGCATCACTACTATCAGAGATCAATCTCTTGCCCGAACATCCCACTATGATTCACACTGAAGTTAAAAACCAAATCGCCGACTCTGTTCAATCCACCAAAAACGCCATTTTTGCCATCGGTGGTGCGGAGGACAAAGTGCATGGCAAAGAAATATTGCAAACCTTCTTCCAGCGTTCAGGAGGTACAGATGCCCTAATCGGGATTGTTCCCTGTGCATCGAGAGAACCCAGTTTAATCGGAGAGAGGTACTACCGTCTTTTCAGTGACATGGGGGCGAAAGAGATCAAAGTTTTGGATGTGCGCGATCGCTCTAGAGCAGATGACTCGGCTTATCGTGATTTTGTCGAAGATTGCACAGGAATTTTCTTGACAGGAGGGGATCAACTACGTCTATGTGGTTTATTAGCCGATACCTCCTTAATGAATCGAATTGTGGAAAAAGCACAAAAACGAGAAATTAGTTTAGCAGGAACTAGTGCAGGTGCTGCGGTAATGGGACATCACATGATCTCTGGAGGGAGTAGTGCCGAATCTCCTAATCGTTCTTTAGTGGATATGGCAACGGGCTTGAATATTATTCCAGGGGTACTGGTAGACCAACATTTCTATAACCGCAATCGTTTGGCACGGCTACTGAGTGCAATTTCAGGACATCCAGACTTGTTGGGGATTGGTATTGATGAAGATACTTGTGCCGTATTCGAAAATGATGGCATGATCCGCGTCATTGGCAAGGGTACGGTAACCATCCTCGATCTCAGGGATATGACCTACTCCAATCAAGCTCAGGCAAAGGGGAGTGAACCTTTGAGTATGCACAATCTGAGATTACATATCTTGGGTTATGGCGATCGCTATGACCTGCATCAGCATCTTCCTGTCCACTAATTAGCTGGTTTAATCCAGGCAGAAAGTTATTAAATGCTGATTAAAGTGTTCTCTGTGAACAGTTTGATCGATTCGTGAAACGAGATGATGAGCTAATTATTTAGTCAGCTTTTGATGCTGTCCTTTAAGTCTGAACAGCAAATATAATGAGAATCCTTAAGACTCAAACCCTACGTGGTCCTAATTATTGGAGCATTCGGCGCAATAAGCTGATTGTGATACAGCTAGATCTAGAAGAACTAACTGAGAAGATGTCCAATGAAATTCCTGGATTTTATGATGGCGTAATTAAAGTATTACCGAGCCTAATTGAACACCATTGTTCCCGAGGACATCGCGGTGGTTTCCTAGAGAGAATCAAGGAAGGCACTTTGATGGGACATATCATTGAACATATTGCCCTGGAATTGCAAGAATTAGCTGGGATGCCCGTGGGGTTTGGTCGCACCAGGGAAACATCGACTCCAGGAGTATTTGATGTCGTATTTGAGTATATTGAAGAACAGTCTGGTCGTTATGCAGGAAGAGCCGCAGTCAGACTATGTAAATCAATTGTCGAAACGGGAACTTATCCCGCTGCTGAACTTGAGCAGGATTTGACCGACCTCAAGGAGCTATATGCCAATACGGCTTTAGGTCCTTCGACTGAGACGATTATCAAAGAGGCGGAAGCTCGTAAAATTCCTTGGATGTGGCTTAGTGCCAGAGCTATGTTGCAGTTAGGCTATGGAGCTAAACAGAAGCGGATTCAAGCTACCTTAAGCAATAATACTAGTATTCTGGCGGTGGAACTTGCTTGTGATAAAGAAGGTACTAAGAATATTTTAGGCAATGCGGGAGTTCCCGTGCCCCAAGGGACTGTCATTGAATATTTAGATGAATTAGAACAGGCGATCGCTGATGTCGGTGGATTCCCCATTGTGATTAAACCCCTAGACGGAAATCATGGTCGAGGCATCACGATTAATATTAATAGCTGGGCAGAAGCAGAAACCGCCTACGACCTTGCTAGTAAAGCGGCTAAGACACGATCCGTAATCGTCGAACAATACTATCAGGGCAACGATCATCGCGTTTTAGTAATTAATAATAAGGTCGTTGCCGTAGCAGAAAGAGTTCCTGCTCATGTAGTGGGGAACGGAAAAGCGACAATCAAGGAACTGATCGAAATTACGAATCAAGACCCCAGACGAGGCAATGGACATGACAATGTTCTAACTAAAATTATTGTCGATCAGACTTCTCAGGCAGTCTTAGACAAACAAGGTTATAGTCTAGATTCCATTCTCCCCCCACAAACCAAAGCTTATCTCCGTGCTACGGCTAATCTCAGTACGGGAGGAGTGGCAATAGATCGTACTGACGAAATCCATCCCGAAAATATTTGGTTAGCCCAAAGAGTAGCTAAGGTGATTGGTTTAGACATAGCAGGAATCGATATTGTCACTTCAGACATCAGTAAGCCCTTACGAGAAACTCAAGGGGTAATTGTTGAAGTTAATGCTGCTCCTGGCTTTAGAATGCACGCTGCTCCTAGTCATGGACTCCCTCGCAATGTTGGGGCATCGGTCTTAGAAATGCTGTTTCCTGAACAGGCTCCTAGTCGAATTCCCATTGTGGCAATTACAGGAACCAACGGCAAGACCACAACCACCAGATTAACGGCTCATATCTATCGCCAAACCAATAAAGTCGTCGGCTTTACTGCCACTGATGGTATTTACATTCAAGAATATTTAGTGGAGCAAGGAGATAATACCGGTCCTTATAGTGCAGGGGCAATCTTAAAAGATCCCACCGTTGAGGTTGCTGTCTTAGAAACTGCAAGAGGGGGAATTTTGCGATCGGGTTTAGCTTTTGATAGCTGTGATATCGGAGTTGTGTTGAATGTTGCTGCCGACCATTTAGGATTGGGCGGGATTGATACCATTGAACAAATGGCACGAGTAAAAGGGGTTGTAGCGGAAACCGTTAAACCAGAGGGCTACGCCATCCTCAATGCCGATGACCCCCTAGTAGCGGCAATGGCAGCCAAGCTAAACTGTAAAGTAGCTTATTTTTCGATGAACCCCGATAACCCGATTATTCTTGAGCATTCTCGCCGTAATGGGCTAGCAGCCATTTACGAAAATGGTTATCTCTCAATTTTAGAGGGGAAATGGACTCTTCGGGTTGAAAAAGCAGTTAATATTCCCATGACCATGGGGGGGATGGCTCCCTTTATGATTGGTAACGCCCTAGCTAGCTGTCTAGCTACCTTTGCTCAGGGAGTTGATATTGAATTGATCCGTCAGGGAGTACGGACTTTTCAAATGTCTGCGGAACAAACTCCAGGGAGAATGAATTTATTCGATGTCGAAGATTTTAAGGTATTAATCGATTATGCTCATAATCCTCATGGATTTAAGGCTGTGGGGGATTTTGTCCGTAATTGGCCAGGAAGAAAAATTGGGATCGTTGGGGGTCCAGGCGATCGCCGTGATGAAGATTTGATTTCGTTGGGTCGTATTGCTGCCGAAATTTTTGACCGCATTATCGTCAAAGAAGATCAAGACAGTAGAGGAAGAGAGCCTGGAGAAGTTGCTGATTTGATTACCAAAGGGATTTATCAGATCAACCCCGACACAACTTGTGAAGTTATTCTGAGTGAAACTGAAGCCACTAATAAGGCTTTAAATCAGGCACAAAAGAAGGAGCTGGTGGTGATATTTCCTGAAAAAGTTGATCCAGCAATTAAATTAATCAAGGAACGAATACTTTCCGTGAAAGTATCTGTCTAGCTCAATCTATATGCTTTTGGTGTCATATCTGTCTGCATTCTTAGCAACTATTATGCAGTTCAACAAATATCAGATAGAGAGGTCGTTTTACATGACCTTTGCTTAATTAGTAATGAACTAGCGGGGTCTTGTGTCTTTTCAATTCGATACCAAAATGGTGTTAGCCATGTTGAATTGACTAACAATATTTAAAGAATGAATTGAATCAGGTCAAACAACCAATAACCAAAAACCGCCGACAAGACTATACTAGATAGGTTTAAATTAGGCTCTACAGAGAATTAATGACTATCCTACAAGATCAAGAAAGACAAGTATTTTCTTCAGGTATTTTGCGATTAGTTGGTTATGGCTTATTGCTAATGGCGATAGTTGATGTTTTCTTTTTATTGATTCCACCACAATTAATGAATCCTCTGTGGGAGTTTCAGACTATGGGGGCAATTGTGGAGCGGATTCCCGTTAGCTTATTGGGGATGGTGTTGGTTTATTATGGTGAGAGGAGCGATCGCGCGCCGATAGAAAGTATCATCCTCAAGGGCTTATCTTGGTTTGCCTTATTAGCAGCTATCCTTTTGATACTGATGATTCCTTTGAATATTAGTAATGGGTTTCGGATTTATAATCAACATAATGCGAATGCGAATGCTCAGTTTGTGAGTCAAAAAGAAACAATTCAACAATTTAAAGAGCAGTTAGAAGCGGCTGATTCTAAGGATGAAATTGGAGCAGTTTTACAACAACAAGCCCAGCAAAAAGTTAATATTCCTGACTCAGTAAATACTCAGAAACTAAAAACAGATCTAATTACCAATTTACAAAATAATCAAGATAGTATTACTAATCAAGCACAAGCATTTCGCTCCCAGAAACGATCTTTATTATTAAAAAAATGTCTTAAGTGGAATCTCGGTGCATTGATTGCCTCGATTTTGTTTTTCTTAATTTGGAAAAGCACAGGGTGGGCAAGATTAATAGTTGCTAGAGATGATGATTAAATATTATTACTTAATGGCTAATACTTAAGAGCTAAAATACGTAATTTAAAGCACTGTGACCAAGAGAAACTAATATTAGATTTAAAGATAAATTGGTAAAAGCACTGAAGCAACTACTTAGAAAAAAAATTAATATGAATGGGCAAGATAGCCGAGTTTTTTCTATCAGTATTTTTTACCTTTAACTTTAAATTTAATCAAGATTCTGTAAAGTTCACTCTAGATTGTGACGCTTACAGAATAAATTAGCTATGAGTAAAGAAATAATCAAATCTCCAACTGTTGACTTAGGTTCTTTAAATCTTGACCATAATCAGGAACCTGGTTTCTCTTTAGCAGATTTTAAGCAGGTCGTATATCGTCGCTGGAAACCTGCTTTAGCAGTGGGAATAGCATCATTTACAGGAATATTTTTGTTGACAGCATTAAAAACTCCTGAATATCGTTCTGAAAGTTTGATCTTGTTAGAAAGTGAGCAAAATCAGCAATCTACATCTATTGCACCCACCGCAGGATTAAGTAGTCAATATAATTCTTTAAAGGATTTATCGACAGAAATCTTTGTCTTGCGTAGTAATTCGATGGTAATAAAAGCTTTAGCTAAACTAAGAAAGCATTATCCAGATATTTCTGTAAGAGAGATTGTCAAGAATCTTTCCATTCATCAAGCAATAGTTAATAAGATACCCACGGATGTTTTAGCTGTTTCTTATACTGATACTGATCCAGAAAAAGCCAAGGTGATTCTGGAAACTTTGGGGGATACCTATGTTAAATACAGCCTAGAAAGACAAAAACAACAAGCAGCTAATGCCATTGAATTTATTGACAGTCAATTACCACAGGCTCAAGAAGATTTAGACGAAGCAGCGCAAGAAATTCGCAACTTTAGACAGGTAAATCAGCTAGTAGATCCTGAATCATCAGCCATTGAAGCATCAGGAATTCAGCAAAACGTTGCCGAACAGATCGAGCAAACCAAAATTGCGATCGCTCTCAACAATAAACAAAGCCAGGAATTAGAGCGACAGCTACGGGAATTGGGTCAAGATTCTAAGACTATGGTGGCGTCTTCGGTGCTGGGTCAAGATGGTGTCTACCAAAATTTAGCAACTCAACTCAAGGAAGTGGAAACGCAATATAACTTGGGGAAAGTTGATTTTACCGATGATTTTCATGTCTTGGCTAGCCTCAAGGAAAAGCGCTCAGAATTGAAAAAATTATTGCAAGAAAGAGCCGAACAAGTTCTGGGGAAATCAGTTTCGCCACAAATCATGGAGCGAGTCGTGCTGGGTTCTAGTTCCCCTGATGCTTTGGTGGAGGGAGATATTGCGACATCAGATTCTTCTTCAAGTAATCAAGAAAGCAGTAATTTGGATTTTCAATCTGGGACAAGGGTGTCTTCAGAAGGTTCTACTCTCGAAGTATTAGCTAATCGTCAGTTAGAGTTGCAGACTCAGGCTGCTAGTTTGCAAAGTCAGTTAACTAGCTTAAAGTTGGCTGAAACCGACGCTAATCAGAAATTCCTCAATATTCCACGGTTGCAACAAACCTTTGTGGAGTTGAAACGGCAAATGGATCTTAAATCCCAAGCCTATAATTATTTGCTGGAAAGACGACAAGAATTAGCTATCTCAGAAGCTGAAGAAATTGCACCCTGGCGGATTCTTAATGAGGCATTTCTTCCTAGTAAGCCAGTATCTCCTAATATTAAACAAGGATTGCTTCAGGCATTAATTGCTGGCGGATTTTTCGGTGTTGCGATCGCTTTTATTCTACAACAACTCGATCAAAGCGTTAAACAGGTAGAGGAAGTTAAGCAGATTACTAAGCTGCCATTGTTAGGAGCTATTCCTAGAGTAGCTGAACCAAGTATTATTACTAACATTCATACGACCAAACAGGCTTATTCTTATTATTCTTCCTACACTGAGGCGTTACGCTCTTTAGCGATGAATCTGCGTTATCTGAAGGTGGATGATGCTCAGATTAAAACCTTGGCGGTTACTTCTTCTACTTCTGCTGAAGGTAAGTCAACTGTTTCTCATAACTTAGGTATTGTTTTAGCAGAATTTGATTTGCGCGTCTTAGTCGTTGATGCTGACTTGCGTAAACCGAAACTACATAAGCTAGCTCAAATTAAGAATAAAGCAGGTTTGAATGAGATTATCACTCAAGAACAACCTTGGTCTGATTATGTTCAGTCAGGGGCGGTTGAAAAACTCGATTTAATTACTGCGGGAGCAACTTCTCCTAACCCGATTGCTTTATTAAACTCTGATCGGATGAAGCAACTAATTCAAGAATGGTCAGCAGCTTATGACTATGTGATTATTGATACTCCACCAATTGGGTTAATTGCTGATGCCAAAAGTTTGGCACAAGAGGTAGATTCCATGGTGTTTTTAACTGCTATGGATCGAGTTAGTCATCAAGCCATCCGTAATTCGATCGAGATCTTGCATTACAGCCAGTGTCATATTGCAGGGGTAGTTGCAAATATGGTTGATCCTGAATTAGATTATTACGCTTATTCTTATTACGACTCTTACTATAATCAGCCTTTGGAAGAGAACAATTCCGAAGACCAAACTAAGACTTATAAAAAGAAAAAGGGACTTTTAGAACAATTTCGTCGTCGATAAACGGCGAAGCCGTAGCTATTAGCTATTAGCTATTAGCTGTTAGCTTTTTCTGGTCAAGAGCATCCCTAATCCCTAATCCCTAATCCCTAATCCCTTATCCCTCATCCCTCATCCCTTATCCCTCATCCCTTATCCCTCATCCCTTTATGACCCCTCCACCAGAGTTAATTATTGAAGCGGGGCGTAGTGAACGTCAATATTGGCGAGATATCTGGCGTTATCGAGAGTTATTTTACTTTCTGGCTTGGCGAGATATTTTGGTGCGGTATAAGCAGACTGCGATTGGTATTGTCTGGGCGTTAATTCGACCTTTTCTAACCATGGTGGTTTTTACCGTGATTTTTGGCAAAATAGCCAAATTACCTGCTGATGGCGCACCCTATCCCATTTTGGTATTTGCAGCCATGCTTCCCTGGCAATTTTTTGCTAATTCCCTCACGGAATCTAGTAATAGCTTAATTAATAACTCTAACCTGATTGCTAAAGTATATTTTCCTCGCTTGATTGTTCCCAGTAGTGCTGTGGTAGTAAGCTTTGTCGATTTTTTGGTTTCAGGGATGATTTTGCTGGGATTAATGGCTTGGTATGATTTTGTACCTAGTTGGCGCATCTTGACTTTGCCATTGTGGATTGCGATCGCTTTTGCGGCATCTCTGGGGGTGGGTTTATGGCTAGCATCTTTAAATGTGCAGTATCGCGATTTCCGCTATATTGTGCCGTTTATTGTCCAGTTTGGCTTGTATATATCTCCTGTAGGCTTTAGCAGCAGTATTGTGCCGCAACAATGGCAGTTATTGTATTCGTTAAATCCGATGGTGGGGGTAATTGATGGTTTTCGCTGGGCAATTATTGGTGGAGAGTCTAGTTTATATTTACCAGGATTTTTATTGTCTCTAGGTTTAGTAACTTTATTTCTAATTAGTGGTATATGGTTTTTTCGCAAAATGGAACGTACTTTTGCTGATGTGATTTAATTAGTTATTAGTTATTAG
>CALLPS010000078.1 GCA_938015355.1 uncultured Pleurocapsa sp. | reverse complement strand
ATGGTCTAGAGCAGTTAAAGTCTTGCTGTTAGTGAGTTTGTTTATCGGGACTAACTGTACAGGATTTTATTTATGGCGAGCTGCCGATAATCGTAAATCCCGCATCGGACAGGGATTATTATTGTTTGGGGCTTTGACCTTGGGGGCAAATCTGGGCTTGATGTCTCAGATGTTTCATCAGACTGGTGCCGCTTATGTCCTATATCTGATCTGGGGTTTCGGAGTCTGGGGAATGGCTTATGGCTTGAGACTGACTTCTCTGGGGTTAATGGCAACTATCTTAATTGCAATCGCCTATTGTTTAGGAATCTTCCAAGATACGATCTGGAATGGTACTGATGTCGGGGCGATATTGCAGCAGATGCCGTTAATTATCTCCTTGTTATTTATTCCCTTCGCTTACTATTGTGGCTCTCGTTGGATTTTTGGTCTAAGTTCGATTTTAATCGTCTGTGCTTTGGGGACAAATTTAGCTCACTATTTAGACATTGCTGATTTATCGAGTAAAAGTTTTATTCCTGCTCTCTTATTTATTCTGCCTCCAGGTTTACTCTGGAGCTATCGGGATACTTTAATCTTTCCCAATTCCGATGTTAATTTTGATGGGATAAATCGCAAATTGGCAGTTTTTTATTTAGGATGTTTTTTTTATTTATGTTCATTTAATTTCTGGTCAGATGGTTTCACTTCTGAGCAATCTGGTAAGATTATCGATTTTGCCCCTTGGTTTTCGTTAATTGCCCCGACAATTTTTACTATTTTTAGCATTTGGGCTTGGGTTCAACTAGGAAGAAGAAGAACTAGTAATTTACCTTGGAGACTAGATCGCAACTCCACCTATATTGGCACAATTCTCATAATTTTATTTGCTTTGATTTGGTTTAATCTTGCTATTAGTCCCCTCAACCTAGCAGGAACAATAATCTTTAACTTGCTGCTATTTTTATTAGCCTTAATTTTAATTAGTCAGTCAGTAAAAGAAGGACAAAGATTTAACTTTTGGTTGGGAATAATTTTATTAATTTTGCAAATATTTTCCCGCATGTTTGAATACAATACTGATTTGATTCTAAAAGCGATCGCCCTCTTTATCTGTGGTATCGCTGCAATTATGGCAGGACTATGGTTTGAGCGTTATCTAAGTAATCAAAATTCTCTAAGTTAAACCCATGAATACTTCTAGATTATCTAATTTTCCCTGGTGGCGTTTCCTCTTGCCTTTCTGTTTGCAGTTAGGGATAATTTTGCTTGTTCCTGCTCAAAGTGCCTATACCTATAATTTTGGTCAATCAGCAGTAATTCAAACTATGCCTGTTGATCCCTATGACTTACTACGGGGATATTCTCAGACTCTTAGTTATGACATTTCTCGTACTAGTAATTTAAAACAGTTTCCTGGGGGAAATAATTTAGCAAAAGGGGAAATATTCTATATAGTTTTAGAACTAAATATTAAAGAAGCAAAGCTCCCTCCTTCTCCCTCAAAAATAGTAAACATTAGTAAAGAGCTACCGCAAGATTTGTCCCCAGTTCAAGTTGCTCTTAAAGGAAAAGTTACAACATATAATCGAGCCAGCTATGGTTTAGAAACTTACTATATGCCAGAAAGTCAGAGAAATAAAATCAATCAGGAAATTATAGAGTTACAACGTGATTCCGAAGGCAAAAGACCATTTGTGGTCGAGATAAAGGTTGATCATTGGGGTAACTCAGTCCCCATCAGTTTATGGCTAGGTGACCAAAATTATCGTTTTTAAGTATCTAAAAAGTTGAATGCTTAATTTTTTCGAGACGTGCGATCTCAAACCATATAACCTTTCTCAATTTATTACTTATTACTTATTACTTATTACTGATTCCTTGGGAATATTGTTTAAGTACTTCATAAGGCTTGGTGATCGAGATTGATTTCGGATCATAAATGTTAAAAAGACGCGCTAGCAAAAAATCGACTGTACTTTGTTTGAGGTATCCTTGCTCAACCGCTAAGTGATGGAATCGAACTTTTTCGTGCTTAAGTTTTTGTAGGCGAATTATAGCCGTGATTTCTTCCGTATCTAGCAAACAAGATCGTTGAAAATAATAGACTAAGGGCTTCCTCTGTTTCTGGGACAAAAGCGATTGCCATTCCTCAGCAAAAAAATCTACGGTTGATTGCTTAATCCAACCGTGCGCCACTAATATTTCTCCTATTCTTAATCCTGTTTCTTCTTGCTCTCTTAGGGCTATTTCAATTTGATTAATAGAAATAAGTCCTGCTTCTATAAGAATTTGTCCCAGAGGCTGATGGAGATTGCTGGACTGATTATTCATCAATGTGGGGTCTTAAAATCTTAGCTATAGTTAGCAAATATTTCGAGGACTTCATATCTTGACTGAAAATTTTAAAATTTCCTGGGCAAATAAATTCCCCTAAAATAAATTATCCCTCGCGACAAAGATTACATAATCAGCCACAAACGACTGTACGAAAACGGACATAATCTCAATCCGACTCTTAGTTCAAGCTATTAAATACAATGATTAGAAAACTTCATCAACTCTCTAGTTGAAAATTGACCTTGCCATCCGCAACTTTGACATTCAAAACCAAATCGCTGATTGGGAATAAATTCTCGGTATTTAATTTCTTTGGACAAGCAGTAGGGGCACATTCCCTTGAGAATACAAAACTTTAACTCTTCTAGTGAATTTTTAATGGTTTTCCCCGATCATCAAAACTATCGTCATAGATGATCATCCCACAAAAAGTTATCTAATGTCGGTGCGTTACGGTACTTCAGCTTTTAACCTCTACGAGAACCCAGCAAACGGATAAATTCGTTTTGCACCAAACGATAACATTCACAAGCCCTATCTTCTAATCTGGATTGATCGAGAATCGTTATTTTGCCACGACTATAGCGAATCAGCCCTGCCTCTTGCAAAGTCCCTGCTGCCACAGTAACCCCCGAACGGCGAGTTCCTAACATATTGGCAATAAATTCTTGAGTTAGGGGCAATTCATCTTGTAAGATGCAGTCGTGAACTGATAATAACCAGCGAGCTAGACGTTCTTCAATATTATGTTGTCGATTGCAAGCGGCACTCTGAGAAACCTGAGTCAGTAGTGCTTGAGTATACAAGAGTAATATTTTTTGCAGTTCTTCCCCCCGCAGAAACTCTTGACGAACGATATCTGCGGGAATTTCCAGTGCTGAACCAGAAACCTGGACAATTGTACGGCTAGTAGTATAATCGCCGCCTAAAATAGCAGAAATTCCAATCATACCTTCATTGCCAACGAGACCAATCTCGGTAGTGGAGCCATCCATCATAATGGATACGAGAGAAATCATTGCTCGCCGAGGAAAGTAAATTTTTGCCACAGGTTCGTTTGGTTCTAAAAGTATTGTGCCGCTGACTAAATCAACTGGTTTGAGATAGGGAACTAGACGTTGATATTCGGATTCTGGTAAAGCTGCCAATATTTGATTGCCGTGTCTGTAAACGTTTTCGCTCATCATTTATTGTGTAGCAATATAGATTAATTGGGTTACAGCAGGACAAATTCAGCTACAGACTACAAGAGATAATATGTCTTTCTATTCCCCTTGAGATAGCTTTCCTGGTTCTCTAAAACAGACTAATACTCAGCAAGATTATCTTGAAATTACTTTGCAACGATCTGAATTTGTTAAAGATTATACTAAACCTGAACTATATCATCGGTTCACTACCGTACATAAGTTACAAGATCTAAATCAGACATTGGATTACATATTGCCTGTTGCTACTCGTGATGAAGAGAAAACAACAAGATGAAAAAAATTTGCAGAATTAATTAAGTAGAGAATATTGTTGTAGCTTAAAAATAACTTTAAATAATAAAAAATATATTACTTTAGAGACTATGCTTTACCCATAACTTCTAAAACTCCTTCCTAGAAAGCCTTACAGTTTCTGGAATTTGATTTGATTTTTGCCATTGATTCTCTCCTTTTTGCGATCGCAAAAAATTTGTTCTTCAGACCCCCTATCTTTAGGTAAAGGTCTCAATGAATATGGATAAATTAGCTCTAGATAGAATCCTTCAAATCCTTGTATAGCAATAATTGTAAGACTTATGGGTAAAGCATAGACTTTAGAAAATATATAGTTACTTTCAGTAAAAAAAGTATTTATTTAATACACTTTTAAGTATTTACTCAGATTGTAAGTAGCTTCTCAAAAACCTGGAGATAGTTAATTACTTCTGACTCTTTAGGTGTCAATTCTAAACTTTTACCCACAATGGATATAATTTAATAATTTCATTTCGGTTAAATGTAACTTTCAAGTTATGGATGTAGAAGCTGCCCAACAAATTTTTAGCGCAGGAGAACACCTTGAACAAGCAGGTAAACTAGAGCAGGCACTTGCTTGTTATCAGCAGGCGACCAAACTATATCCCGAACATTATCATTATCATTACAAGTTGGGTAACGTACTGCTTCAGCAGGAGCAACTTGAGTCGGCTGCTGAGTCTTTCCGTAAAGCGATCTCTTTAAACAACCATGATTCATGGTCGCATTATGCTTTAGGGGAGGTTTTAACCCAACAGCAAAATCTCACCGCAGCAATTGAAAATTATCAACAGGCGATCTCTATTAATCCTGATTTTTGTTGGTCACACTACAATCTGGCTCGTCTTTATCAACAACAAAATCAATTAGAGTCTGCCAAGGCTTGTTATCAAGAGGCAATCAGATTAAAGTCTGATTATTTTTGGTCACATTATTTTTTAGCGGAAATTTTAACTATTTTCCAAGATCGAGAACAGGCAATTCATCACTATCAACAAGTAATCGAGCTGAACCCCGATTTCCTTAAAGCTTATTATCCCTTGGCTCGTCACCTCCAGCAACAAGGTAAATTAGAAGCAGCAGCAGATTATTATCTTCGAGGAATTGAGCTTAAGCAATCTGACTTTAATATTTATTATTTCTTGGGAGAAACTTTAGTTCAGTTAACTAGATATACTGAGGCAATTGATCATTGTGAAGCAGCTATTGAATTGCAGCCCAACAATCTTCAAGCCTATTTTCTACTAGGTCTAATTTTACTAAATCAAGGAGATCAAGAGATTGCTAAGTATCGAGATACAGCGGCTCGTCAATCAACTATATTTCAGGTAAATTTAGAATTAGGATTAGCTCAAGCTTGGCAACAACAAGGGGAAACAGTGGAGTCTATCAAATGTTGCCAAAAAGCGATTGAAATTGATCCTACTGCCGAGATGCCTTATCGAATTCTGCAACATATTGCAGTGGAGAATCAAGATATAGAGCAGGGAATAACTTTTTATCAAAAGATTAGTGGTTTAAGGTCAAGTTCACCTTTGCTGTGGGGCAATTTAGGAGATTTGTTAACTAAACAATCTCGCCTTACAGAAGCAATTGATTGTTATCGTACTAGCTGTTATCAGAATACTGTGAATAATTATCCACAGTTAGCTCAATTAAACTGGCAACAACACAAACAAAAAGCTCCTGATTTTTTGGTTATTGGTGCGACAAAATGTGGCACAACTTCTCTTTTTTTCTATCTCAGCCAACATTCCCAGATCTTACCTCCCCACAAAAAAGAAATTAACTTTTTTAATCATAATTTCGAGCAAGGATTAACTTGGTATTTATCCCATTTTCCTGCAATTACTGATGATATACAATATCTTACAGGAGAGGCATCTCCCTTATATATCTATAATGATCAAGTTAGAGAAAGAGTCAAACAATTATTTCCTAATACTAAAATAATAGTGATGTTAAGGGAGCCTGTATCTCGTACTATTTCGGAATATTATCATGCGGCAAATCACGGTTTAGAACAAAGAAGTCTCGGCAAAATAATCGAACAAGAAACAAAGCGATTAGCAACTAAACCAAGAGGCGAAGCATTGGATAATTTTGGATATCTACTAAATAGTATTTATATCGATAGAATAGAGAAATGGTTAACTGATTTTCCCTCAGAAAACATCCTCATTATCGATAGTGGACTCTTTTTCCATCAAACAGACCAAGTTATGCAGCAAGTCTGGGAATTTCTTGATTTACCTGCGATCGCGCCACCCCGAAATGTTCGCTATAATATAGGCTCTTATTCCCCTGTACATCAGGAAATAAATCAACAACTTCAGGAGTTTTTCCTGCCCTATAATCAAGAACTAGCAACCTACTTAGACCGCAAATTTAGCTGGCAATAAGACTAAAAACTAGCTTATCGTCCCAGAAGTTTACCAGTGTTCCCCTGTTTCTGTTTAACTAATTTTGGTTTTTTGCTCCTTGAGATTCTGTTCCCTGAGCAAGTTGCCAGGCGATCGCATTTAAGACTAAGCTACCATTACCTGAACAAGTTTCCTGAAATTCTTCTTGGGCAGCCACCACTGAGCCAAGCTTTTCGATGGTTTTACCATATTTTTTGTCTTTCGCTAATTCTTTTTCTTCCACCGTTAAAGGACGCGATCTCTCTAGGACAACCTTAATAATCGGTACATACTGCTCTGCTTGCTCTGAGGCTTCTTGTACTTCTAATTGTAGTTTGGTTAACTGAATGATTTCTTGGGCACCCTGAACAATGGGTAGTAATTCCTGATTATCTGACACG
>CALLPS010000077.1 GCA_938015355.1 uncultured Pleurocapsa sp. | reverse complement strand
CCCTTAGTCCAACCATGAGCAACTGATTCCGCAACGATCATGCCATAGCGATCCTGGTTCAAACTATAGACTAAAACGCGATCGCAGTTTAATCGGCGGCGAACTTCTCGAACACTTGCTTGATAAACATCTTTGGTTTTGAGGGATTGACGAATCTGTTCGACGGCATCGCTAAAATATCCTGTCCACCTGTTTTCTAATTCTGCTTGCTGGCGTAATTGTTGAGCATCAGCTAATAGTTGGGCATTATCAAGGGCAAAACCGACTTGAGTCGCAATTTGAGTTAACCACAGAATCTCTGATTGCTCCCAGTTGCGAGTTCGAGAGCATTGCTGGGCAACTAATAACCCAAATAGTTTATTTTCTGTAATGATGGGGACTACAAGATTTGCCTTAACTTCTAGACGCTCTAATTGTTCGATATAACAGCTACTCATTCCCGATTCATAAATATTGTTCCAAGCTCTAAATCTGCCGTTGCGGTATTGTTCCAGATATCTAGCAGCAAAACAAGGATCTTGAATTACCCTTCCAGCAGCTTTTGTCCATCCTGGAGATACTGATTCCGCGACAATTTTGCCATAATTATCGTGATTTAGAGTGTAAACTAAGACGCGATCGCACTTGAGAATGCCATGCACCTGTTGCACCGTAGTTTCGAGAATGTCCTCTAGCTTGAGAGAGGTACGGATTTGCTGAATTACGTTAGCAAAATACTTAGTCCACATTCTTTCTTTTCGGAGTTGCGTTTGCACATTCGCTAACTCAGGTTGTTCTTTTGGATGTTGTTTCCCATTGGCATTTTGAGTTTTTTTGAGCATAGTTCCTACATGATTAGCGATTTCAGTTATCCAGTTAATCTCTTGCTCTTGCCAATTTCGGCTATCAGAACACTGATGAGCAATCAGCAATCCTAATAATTGACCCTCATCGGCAATGGGTGCCACTAAGCCCGCCTTGACATTGAAAGCTTCTAGCTGTTCCCGATACCAAGAAGGCATATCTTCATCTTGAGTATTTTTCCAAGTACGAACTTTGCCATTACGGTCTTCTTCAATATATTGAACAGTAACTCTGGCAGCATCTTGGGTCTGATTTAATGTTTTTGTCCATCCCGCCCCAACAGACTCAGCAACAACTGCGCCATAATTAGCTTCATTCAAACTAAAAATTAAAACGCGATCGCACTCAATCAATTGGCGTACGCCTAATACCGTTGTCTCAAAAATATGTTCTTGCCCTGACTGCTGAATAATTCTCTGTTTAAGATCGGCAAATAATCGCTCTCTAGTCTTCTGGATTAAAGTTTCAGGCTGTTTGGGTTGAGTCTGGGGAGAAACTTGCTTCTCTGCTGCATATTTTCCTGCTTCAGGCGGTTGATCTCTAGGAGTTGTCTCTACCTGTTGGGAAAATTTAAACTCTTCGGTTTCATCAGCTTGGGCAATGGCAGAAAGAGCAATCCCCGCGACTCTAGCTTGTTCGGCTAGAAAATCAACTGTCTTGAAGTCCCAAGCATTAGTTTGACCACACTGATGGGCAACTAAAAAAGCTAATAGTTTCTCCTCGACATAAATCGGGGCAACGGCGACACTTTTAATTCCCAGTTGTTCCAAGTCTTTTAAGTCATTTTGGCTAATATCTGAGGTGTAAATATCATCTATCGTTAGAGACATTCCGTAGCAGTACATTTCCAAATAATCACCTTCTAAAAAGGGATCTTGAAGCGTTTTTCCGAGGAGAGCAGTATTTTTGACCGCGACCGATTCTGCTAGAACTCTTGCTTGGGGTAAATTACTCGCATCATAAATAATGACACGATCGCAATGCAAAATTTCCCTAGCTGATTCCACCGAAGTCTGTAAAATCTGTTGTAGATTATGATGCTTAATTTGTTTTAGCTCAAAAGCTTGGCTCATGGCTTACCGTCTATAGATTTTAATAATAGGTACAAAAATTTAAGGAAAGATATAGTCAGCCGTAGGAATATAATTTGGTAACAGATAGCAAAGAACTCTTCAAACTTCTTTCTCCGTAAATTTACGTAATTTGAATCTGTTCATCTTAATCTAAATTTTTCCAAAATTAAAGCGATCGCTCTATATAGAACAATCGCTGGCTCAAAATATTCTTAATATTTTTGTCACATTCAAAAACTACACTCAAAAATCACAGTTGATTGCCGCATTCAGGACAGAATTTATTTGCTGTGGGGTTTGTCGTACCGCAGCTTTGACAATTAACAAACTCAGCAGTGGGCTGTTCTTTTTGTGGTAAACCGAGCATATGAGCGTTGCTTCTTCCTGGAGCAATCATCGGGTAGCAGTTTTCGTCTTGACTAACTCGGACATCCATTAGTACTGGCCCCTCATGAGCCAACATTTCCGCCACTGCTTGACCTAATTCAGCGCGATCGCGGACAATCATGCCTTTGATACCATAAGCTTGGGCTAGGAGCACAAAATCTGGGGCACCTACTTCCATATTGGAAGCGGAATAACGCTCCCCAAAAAAAGATTGTTGCCATTGACGTACCATTCCCTGCCAGCCATTATTGATAATCACAGTTTTAACGTTGATGCCAAACTGAGCCAAAGTCCCTAACTCTTGGGGATTCATTTGGAAACTAGCATCCCCACTAATACAGATAGTTTCTTCGTCAGGAATAGCAACTTTAACTCCCATCGCCGCTGCTAAACCGTAGCCCATAGTGCCCAACCCTGCACTAGAAATCCAACGACGGGGCCCATTTTTGAGAAACTGAGCTGCCCACATCTGATGCTGACCGACATCCGTTGTATAAAATGCCTTGGGTGCTTGATTGTTTAACTCCATAATCACTTCCTGGGGGGATAAACCCTGTTCAGGATGAGGTGCTGTTAAAGGATATTCCTCACGCCAGTGATTGATTTGTTTTAACCAAGGTTTGGTCAGGTTAGCATCCACAGAGACATCAGAACCTCGGGAACTTTCTAACATTTGCTCCAATACTTGACCTACATCTCCGACAATCGGTACCTCGGGAGTGCGATTTTTCCCAACCTCCGCTGGATCAATATCGATATGAATTACTTTGGCACGACTGGCAAATTCATCTAATTTCCCCGTAACGCGATCGTCAAACCTGGCACCAACGGCAATCAACAGGTCACATTCACTTATGGCAAAGTTAGCGTAGGCTGTACCATGCATTCCCAGCATGCCCACGGAAAGGGGATGATACTCATCGAAAGAGCCTAAACCCATTAGAGTCGTAGTTACAGGAAGCTGGAATCTTTCTGCAAGTTCCTTAATTTGAGCATGGGCATCAGATGCGATCGCTCCCCCTCCAACATACAATAAGGGCTTTTCTGCTTCAGCAATTAACTTCAGAGCTGCATTAATCTGTCGTGGATTTCCTTTAACCGTCGGCTTATAGCCTCTAAGATGCACTTTACCTGGGGCTACGGGTACATAATCAAATTCTTCAAGCCCCACATCCTTGGGTACATCGATCAAAACGGGACCAGGACGACCTGTACTAGCAATGTGAAAGGCTTCAGCAACTACTCTTGCCATATCCTTCCCATGGCGGACTACATAGGAATTTTTGACGATTGGGGTCGTAATCCCAAAAATGTCTATTTCTTGGAAAGCATCAGTTCCGATCGCAGCACGAGTTACCTGTCCTGTAATTGCTACCATCGGGATCGAATCGAGCTGGGCGGTTGCAATACCCGTTACCAGATTAGTCGCACCAGGGCCAGAAGTCGCAAAACAGACTCCTACCTTACCTGTAGCACGAGCATAGCCATCTGCTGCATGGGATGCAGCCTGCTCATGACGCACTAAAATGTGTTGAACTTCTCCTCTCGCTTCCGCACGATACAATTCATCATAGATTGGGAGAATCGCTCCCCCTGGGTAGCCAAAAATATGTTTGACACCATGTCGGCGTAAACTATCCATCAGGGCAAATGCCCCTGTCCGACGCTGGGAAGCTTGAGTTGATTTTGATTCTTGGGGGATACTAGTAGATACCACGCTTGCTATCCGTATAACTTGCCTATTTTATATATTGTAAAATTTGCTGTCTTATCTGCAACAAAAATTAGCATTAATCTTTACTGTTAAGCTTTCAAATATAGGTCTAATTGTCTTCCTTGTCGATGAATATCCCCTCAAAACACATGAAAATATATATTTTCATCTCATCATCCTAGGTAACGGTAATGCCATAACATTGAAATATGATCAGCAGCTATTATTTGAGGGCAGGGTTACAGTGAAAATTGTACCTAATCCAGAGTTGCTTTCTAGAGTAATTTCTCCCCCACAAAGCTGAACATATTCCCTCACAATTGCTAATCCTAATCCCGCTCCTTTTATGTGCTCGGTATTGCTAGCGCGATAAAATGCTTCAAATATACGGTGTTGTTCTGCTTGAGGAATTCCTCTGCCCTGATCCTTAATCCGTAATACTAGGTCGTTTTTGGTGCCGTCAATACTTAGAGTGACAGTGCTACCTGGAGGGGAATATTTAATTCCATTGAGTAATAAATTATTGAGAATACGTTGCAGAATTTCTTGATCTAAGTAGAAAATCTTCTCGCCACCCTGATAATCAATTATCAATTCGTAATTTTTGCTATCAAGCAGACGTAAATTATTTAATATTTCTTCGCTGAGAGTAATGATATTAACCCAGTTAGGCTGTACAGTTATTTGCCCAGTTCCCAGTTCTTTCCAAACAGTAATATCATCTAATAATCGAGTGATTTGTCTAACTGCTTGTTGAATACGATTTAAACTTTTATTCTGTTTTTCTATAGTCCATTTTTGACGATAATTTTGAAGAGATTCCGCAGTAGAAAGAATTACTGTCAAGGGAGAACGTAATTCATGTAACACTATGTCCAAAAGGTAAGCGCTAAGTTCATTTAACTCTTCATCAGCAGCGATCGCCCCTATTTGTTGTTGCTGATTGATGTCTATCCTTGGGGGAGACTTAATTTGGCGAGGTGTAAAAATTAAGACTGCCCCCGTAACAAGATCTGAGTTTGAAGAAATTACTTCATCGTCTTTTTTTAATATTGGAGAGGCTGAATCGCTAATCGAAATTTGTTGCCCATTTTTTTGCAGCAGGACAGCATAGTCATCTAAATAAACAACTTTCCCCTGTTCTAATACTTGTTCTAGCGGATGGTTTATGGGCTGTTGTGTCCGCTCATCAATCATCTCTAAAACTTCGATCGCTTTACGCTCATAAGCTTCGTGTAAATCCCACCCAGTTAACTTTTGGGCAGCAGGATTCATATAAATAATCTTACTTGTTTTATTGGTGGCAACGATACCATCTTGAGTAGAATTTAAAATTGTGGATAATAATTCTTCTCGTTGGATTAACTGTATTTCTTGTTGGTGTTTATGCAGAGCAAATTCAATACTAATTTGTAAATCTTTCTCGCTATAGGGCTTAAGTATATAGCCAAATGGGGTAGTGATTTTGGCTCTATTTAACGTTTCTTGATCAGAATGAGCCGTTAGATAAATAATTGGTACATTTATTTGAGATTGAATTCTCTGTGCCGTCGTGATGCCATCGATATCATTTTTTTGTAAGAGGATATCAATCAAAACCAAATCAGGCTGAATCTTCAATATTTGCGCTACCGCCTCTGAACCAGAAGTCGCTATTCCCGCTAGTTGATAACCAAAATTTTTAATATTTTTGGCAATACTCCGAGCTGTGATAATTTCATCCTCAACAATGTAAATCGACTGCCCTCTCATTCCAATCACCGGCTATATTTAAACACATAAAAAAATATCAAATACTTCTCTTTTTAGACATCAAGCAATTTGGTGATAATGTAATTAAGTAATCAAATACTGTGGCAATAAAAATTGACTAGTTTGCTATTGTTAGTATTCGCTGATAAACATTGTATTTTTTAAATTACCAATAGCAAATTGTTTGCCAACAAAATAGCTATTGGTGGATCATTCCCATTAATTATTCTGGGAAGAATTTGAATATAGATGAATATCTATTGATTTGTCTTTATCTATATATAGCAGAATATTGAATCTATACCAAGTAAACTAAAATTGATCGCTACATCTTAAATAAGAGGAAGTGTAATCTGGATTACAAAGCCATTGTTTTGCTCAAATTTCAAAACTCCTTTTAACTGATCTTTGACTAGAGAGTTAACTAAACTCAAGCCTAAAAATCTAGAATCATCTTCGATACGAGCTATTTCTAGTGCATTACCTGAACCATTATCTTGTATTGTTAGCTGATAATTCTGAGCATACTTGTGAAAGCTAAGCTTAATTTCTCCTGATACTTGATTATGGAAAGCATGTTCTAGGGAATTTACGACTAACTCATTAATTATTAGTCCACAGGGAATAGCTAAATCTAAATCAAGATATATTTGTTCTATATCTAAATCAAGCTTTATTTGCTTAAAGTCTTGAATAAATGAATCATGTAAATGTCTAATCAGAGAACTGATATATTCAACAAAGTCAATTTGAGCCAGATTTCTGGAAGTGTATAGCTTTTCATGGATTAATGCCATGGTATGAATGCGAGCCTGACTTTTTTCGAGGAGGATAATTGCTGAAGGATCTTGTATTTGATCTGACTGGAGATCGAGGAGAGAGGAGACAATTTGCAGATTGTTTTTAATACGATGATGAATTTCCTTGAGTAAGATTGATTTGTTTTCTGCCTCTTTTTTGGCTGCTAGTGCCTGTTTTTGTTCGGTGACATCGTATAAAGTAATTACCCCCGCAATAATTTTTTGTTGATGGTTACGAACTGGTGCGGCATTAACTAATAAAGTTCGGATCACCCCATCCCCGCAAAGATATTTAAATTCTTGATTGGAATGTACCTCCCCGCGACAGGCGCGAAGCATACAATAATCTTCTAAAGATATTGGTTTGCCATCGTCTTGGAGACAACTAAACTGTCTATAGTCTTCAAGGCTGGTAATCGGTTTTAAAGAATGACGGAAAATAGATTCAACACGGTCATTGCTCAAAATAATATTGCCTAGAGGAGGCTCTCCAATCATTACCCCTGCGGGCATTTGTTGTAATACAGTTTTGAGGAACTGACGTTCTTGATCAACTTGTTGCAGCAGTTCTTCTCGTTCTTGTTTTGACTTAATGCGATCGCTGATATCAATACAGGTTCCAATATAGCCAGTAAAACTACCATCTGCTTTAAACCTGGGTATCCCCTCGTTATACACCCAAGCATATTCGCCATTACGCTTGCGGAAACGGTATTCCATCTCAAATCTTTCGAGTCGAGTAAAAGCTGTGTTGTAGATACTAAGGCAAGAATCTAGATCTTCGGGATGTACTCCCACTGTCCAACCATCATCCAGTTCTTGTTCTAAACTTCTGCCAGTAAAATCTAACCAAGCGGTATTAACAAAATTACATAGTCTGTTAGTTCCCAATGTCCAGACGAGAAAAGGACAAGTATTAAGCAAACTAATAAAGCGGGCTTCACTTTCTTGTAAGGCTAATTCTGCTAGTTGGGGTTGGGTAATGTCTTCAACTTCTAACTTAGTCTCTATCTCTACTGGCTTACTTTTGGTAATGTCCCGAGCGACCCAAATTGCAGTATTGTCTGGGAGAGGGGAAATTTGAGCTGAAAACCAAAATTGTTCTTGATCAGGAACAGAAATACTATACTCAAAATCAATTCTCTGTTGATGCTCAATGGCTTGCTGTACTTGAGCAAAAAAAGTCTGACTAGTCTCTGGCTGCCAAAATTGCGCTATGGTTTGCTGGATTAAATGATGCCTTGATAAATCAAGGTTACCCAAATTTTCCGAGACCACTGATCGGGAATTTTGCTCAGTAGCAACAGTCAATACTATATCGGTAATGCCTAACAAAAGAGAATCTAAGCGACACTTGTTTAAAGCTAACTGCCGTTTTTGCTGTTGGTTAATCTCTTTTTCTACTACTAACTGTTTTTTTTGCTCCCTTACCAAATTTTCTAAAAATTTGTTCACAGTAAAATTTTCTTGGTTACCCCAAGTTACTAAGATGCCTCTTTGAGTAATAATACCTGTCAAATAGCCTTACTTGGAAGAAGAATTAAATACACTAGATAGCCAGTCAAGCCAATCAGACTGTCCATTGACTAATGCATCGAACTCCTTGGTGGTTAAAGGAAGACTGAGGAAATATCCTTGAGCTAATTCAACTTGATGTTGACGTAAAAAGTTTAATTGTTCTTGAGTTTCTATTTTTTCAACAATCACTTTTATTTTGAGTCTTTGAGCAATTCGGATAAGATGTTTCAACGCCAGTTGACTAGTTTTTTCGCCTAAGTAGCTATCCAAATAGAAAAGATCAACTTTAAGATTATTAAAAGGGAACTGTTGTAAGTAATCGAGAGAAGAATATCCTGTTCCATAATTATCTAAGGTAATCTCAATTCCCAAAGACTTTAAATCGCATAATTTTTCTAAAGAACTTTTACAATCTTTAAGCAAAATACTTTCAGTAAGTTCTACTGTTAATGATTTAGGGGGTAGTTGAATTTGAGTCAAAGTTTCGGCAATTTTTAGAGTCAAATTATGCTGATAAAATTGAGCGCTAGAAAGATTAATTGCTAATTTCAACTGATCAAAACCTGACTCGTGCCAAATTTTCATCTGCTGACAGACAGTATATAGGAACCAAGTTTCTATCGATTCCATTAAACCAATATCTTCGGCAATAGGAATGAAAGTTTGGGGAGAAATATTTCCTCTTTGAGGGTGATTCCAGCGTATTAGAGCTTCACAACCTACTACTTTTCTCGCCAATAGATCTACTTGGGGTTGATAATATATATCTAGTTCATGATTTTCTAGAGCATAATGCAAGTCATTAACTAATGCTAAAGACCTATATTTTTGAGTATAGGTTGAATTAGGTTGATATACTTCATAACAGTCTTCGGAATTTTGTTTGGCATTTTCTAAAGCCTGTTTTGCCCGCTCTATTAACAGTTCAATATCCTGACCATGATCAGGATAAAAAGAAATCCCCAGATAAGGGGTCAGGTTTATTAGTTGATTTGCCCCCATTCGAGGGTAAACGATCGCAAAAGGTTCGGATAAAGCAGCTTGGATGGTTTTAACCAGCTCGATGACTTGGTTGAAGTGGTTGATATAGGGCAATATAATGGCAAAATCTTCGTCATACAAACGCATGATTGTGGATTTGTTACCAATGCAGTTATTTAACCTCTGGGTGGCAATTTTAAGAATGGAATTGATTTGCTCTTGAGTACTAATATTATTTAAGTAGTTGAGACTGACACAGCAGATAGCAATACTTGTTGATGTATTCTTATCAGAAGAACTTGACTTGATCCTCTCTTTGACGTATTTACTAACTATATTTTCAAATTGATCTCTGAGACTCAATTGGTTTGGTAAGTTAGTAACGGCATCATCATAAAGAGGGTGTTTTGGGCAATGCAATCCCTGAGTTTCGTCAGGCTCAATCTCTCGGAGATTTCTAGTTTCAACTTGATAACATTTTTCGAGAAAATTCTTTTTTGCTAATTGTTCTTGGATTGATTTGATTAATTCTTGATTGAGAAAAGGTTTAGTAATATAGTCACTAACCCCAATTT
>CALLPS010000076.1 GCA_938015355.1 uncultured Pleurocapsa sp. | reverse complement strand
TGATCGCTCAGATAATCGCCAAAGATTTCGGTTAATTCCGCAAAAATCCCCGCAGCACGATTGAGGATTTCTTCTCTGTCAATGGGCGCTTTACTAAATTCTGCCATTAACGGAACACTAAGGCAGTCATAACTAGCGTAGAGTAGTTTTTTGGTCTGATGGTCAATTTCTAATTCAGGATTATAAAGAGCTTTAAATACATCCTCCATCGAATGGGCAACGGTTTTGATAGTTTCCAACCCCACATTGGCTGCTCCTCCCTTGAGGGTATGAGTAGCACGCATCAGCTTATTAACCCTTAGAGGGCGATCGCTCAATTCAATATCACCATCATTAATAGCAAATAGTTCCTGCTCGATAGTTTCTAGCAGTTCGGGAGCTTCTTCTAAAAAATATTGATAGGCTTGGTCGCGAATACTGGGGTCGGTAATCATCGTCGAATAATTCTCTTTAATATAGTTAAGTAATAAAAAATCCGAATTCTGAAATAGATTTAGTTCTACTCCAGAATCCATTAGTTAGAACGACAGAAGTCTTACTTGACTTTGAACTGAGACACGCTAGCCTGAAGATTTTGTGCCAATTGCTCTAGCTGACCGAAGGAAACAGAGATTTTACCTGAATCTTGAGAGGTTTCGTTCGCAATTTCCGCTACTTGTCCCATCACTTGAGTCACAGAAGCAGCTTCCTGAGTTTGAGCATTAGCAGCACTGGTAATAGCTTCAACTAAACCTTGGATCTCTGCGGTGGCAATCACAATTTCATTCAAGCTTTCACGAGTTTCATTAACTAAATTTGTTCCTTCCGCTACCTGTACTACCCCAGCTTCCATAGCGGCAGCTACTTCTTGAGTCTCTTCCTGAATTTCTCGTACTAGTTTTTCAATTTCAGTGGTCGCTTCCGTAGACTGCAAGGATAGGTTCCGAACTTCATCGGCAACTACCGCAAAGCCTTTACCATATTCTCCTGCACGAGTTGCTTCCAAAGCAGCATTTAATGCGAGTAAGTTGGTTTGAGTCGCAAAACTACTAATTAGACTAACTACCTTAGAAATCTTTTGAGAAGAATCACTCAGACGCTTAACCCGTTTTCCAGCATCAGCTACGGTTTCTCGAATACTGGTAATACTATCAACTGTATTGTTCATTGCCTGATCGCCCGTGAGTACAGTTTGATTAGCCTGTTTGATTGCCACTTCTACTTTTTGAGCATTTTCGGTAGTTACGGTAGAAGCCTCGATCATTGATTCAACCCGATCTAGAGCTTCCTGTAGTTCCATTAGCTGTCTTTCAGACTGTAGAGACAAGCCTTTGATCGCTGTACTACTAGATCCAGTGGTTTCCGTAACCTGTAAGGCGGCAGCCTGTACCTGTTCTACAATGTCCTTGAGGGAATCAAGAGTAGTGTTATAAGCCCCCGCTACTGTACCAATTTCGGTTTCTGTCACCTTAGCTCTAACGGTTAAATCTCCGCTAAATGCAGGTCTAACAGTTCTCAAAATGTCTAAGGCCTGTTTCTGTAACTCTTCTCTAGCAGCTTTTTCCCTCGCTACAGTTTGAGTCAGACTTTCTGACTGAATCCGTAGTTGCTCATAGTAGTCAATTTGTTGAATGGCGATTCCTAATTGGCTGGCTAACTGAGCCATTTGATCGGCTTCCATTTGCTGCCAGTCTCTAGTACCAGAGTTTTGGTAAACTCCTAACAGTCCCCATAATTTTTCATCTTGGAAAATAGGCGCAATTATATAAGCCCGAGCCTGATACTTTTCTAATGATTTAATGTAGCAGTCAGAAAATTTCTGAGTGTAAATATCATTAACTATGGTATATTTCTTGCCTTGGCTAAGGTATTTACCCCCTCTGGTTTTTTCCAGGTAGGTATCGGTTTCGGTGATGTCATCAGTTGACCACTTACGGAGAATACAGCGATTATTTTGGGTACGATCTCCACTGAGAACATCATCATCTGTTTGTTCTACCAACAGAGAAACCCAATCACCTGCTACGGATTCGGCTACGACTTCACCACTCCAATCAGGGTTAAACTGATAGATTATGGTACGGTCGACTTTCAAAGATTGACGCACTTCTTGGGTTGTTACCTTAAATACTTCGTCAATATTTTTTGCCTTACGGATTTGTTCACTAATTTTGCTATTAGTTTTTTCCGCTTCTGCTTGCTTTTGCAGCGTAGTCATATAATTAATCTGCTGCATTGCCACGCCCACTTGCAGCCCAAGTTGTCTGAGGGTGTCAATCTCATAGTCTTGCCAGACACGCGCTCCAGCGTTTTGGTAACAGCCGATTATACCCCAAAGTTTTTTGCTGCCAAACATATTACTGTCGGCAATGAAGATCGGTGCCAGAGCATAAGCTCTTGCTTCCATCTGTTCGAGTAGTTCAATATGACACTGTTTATGACCTTGTAAATAAATATCTTCAACTTGGAAGGTTTCACCGTTTTTATAACGACCACCTTTAGTATTCTGGAGGAAAGTATCTTCAATGAAAGGAATGATTTTTGTTAGATCAGACCATCCTGGAGCAACAGAATCGGCAACAAAGTTGCCACTCCAATCAGAATTAAAGCGATAAATAGCCACCCGATCAACATTAAGAATTTTGCGACCTTCATCAGTAGCAAGTTGCCAAACTGCCTTTTCTTCCTTAGCTAATCTGACTTTTTCCAACATTTTTGACAAGCCTTTTTCCCGTTCAAAGGCTTTTGCCATTTGCTGACTTTGGAATTGGGTATGGCGCATATAAGCCGTTTGTTGTAGAGGAGCAGCAAACTTAGTGGCATATTCCACCACATGTTTAATTTCTGACTCTTGCCAATTACGAGTCCCAGAGTTTTGATAAACTCCTAAGAGACCTAAAAGTTGATTATTAACATGGATTGGCACCACGATATAGGCTTTAGCCTGCATGGCATCAAATTTTTCTAGTACCGCACCCGCTAAACCCTTCGAGTGAACATCGTTAGCCAGGTAATAAGGCTCAAATTCTCCACCTTTAAAGTGGAAATCTTGGTCTAAGACATTTCCCGCAGGACTATAATTAGAAGCAACGGATTCAACTAGCATTTCCCCGCTCCAGTCTGGATTGAAACTGTGAATAACAGCCCGATCTAGTTTCATGGAATGACGAATCTTATCCAGCCAATTTTGCATTAATCGTCGAGCATTCTGATTTACCGAAGCTAGAAAATCTTTTTGAGAGATTAATTCCGCTTGTTGGGCTTGGAATTTTAACTCCCGTAGTTGGCGAGTTTGTTCTAAAGTATGACTAAATTTAGGAGCATATTCGACTATCATCTGAGCTTCAGATTCTTGCCAGTTACGGGCTCCAGAATTTTGATAAACAGCTAACATTCCTAAAAGGCGATCGCCTGATTTAATCGGCACAACGATATACGCCTTGGCTTCTAGTCCTTCTATCTGTTCAATTAAACAGGGAGCAAAACCTTTACTGTAGATGTCGTTAACAACATACTTCTCTTCACAGTTGGCAGCAGTAAGGAAACAGTCATTGTCAAAAGAATCTGATGCTTTATTCCACTGAGAATCTACGGACTCAGCTAATATTTCGCCACTACCATCAGGGTTAAAACCATAGACTAAAGCTCGATCTGCTTGAATGAAGTGACGAATTTGCTCCAGTTTTTGCTCCAGGGATTTTTTTGCTTGGAAGCTAACTGCTGTTAGAATATCTTGCTTACCATACTGCTCAATCTGTTTGTTTTGAAACTCTGCATCACGAATTAAGCTAGTTTGCTGCATAGGCAAGATGAACTTAGCACTATATTGTTGTATTAACTTCACTTCTGATTCTTTCCAGCTACGAGATTCAGAGTTTTGGAAAACTGCTAAAATTCCCAACAGCTTACTACCAGATTTGATCGGAATAGCAATGTAGGCTTTTGCTGTTATAGCCTCTAGAGCTGCTACCAAACAACGAGGAAAACCTTGAGCATAGATATCGTTAACTACATATTGAGATTGGCAATTTTCGGCAGTTAGAAAACAATCATTATCAAAAGAAGTACCTGCGGCTTGCCACCGATCATCTAACGACTCATGTAAAACTGAGCCACTGCCATCAGGATGAAAACCATAAATCCAAGCCCGATCTACCTTTAGACTATGACGAATTTCATGAAGCATATCCCTCATAGATTGCTGCATTTCTTCGTTAATTACCGAGACGAAATCTTGTTGTGATCCAGATTTTAAACGAGGTACAGGTGGTTGCAACACCCTTGTTAATTCCATTGTCAATTGATAAAGCAAGTTGATTTCATCTTCTTGCCATTGACGAGACTGACTACATTGCTGAACAACTAGTAATCCCCAGACTTTACCTAACTCGTAACCATTGCTGTCAGCAGATAGAGAATCAAGTAAAATAGGCAAAGCTAGGGAAGCTTGTACTTGAAATCCTGATAGTAGCTGTTTTTGATGGGGAGTAAGTTTGGCACTCTCGATATTTTCAATTGCTACTACCCCTTGATCTTGATAGTCTGAGGCTTTTTGTTCCCCAAAGCAATTGCAAGAGATAGTTGTATCTAAAGCAGGAGTCCAACCAGAAACTAATGCCTCGGTAATAACTTTTCCCTTAGTATCTCCTGTAAAACGATAGATCAGGACACGATCTGCTTTTAATTCTTGCTTAATTATTTTAACAGTATTATTTATAAATTCATTTTTTTCTGTAGATTGACGAATTTGTTTGACAACTTTCCACAGGCGATCGCGTTCTTGTTTGTACAGACTTTTCTTGATTTTCTGTACTAAATCAGACTTTGAATTATTATTTTCTGTCGCTTCGTGGGAAGATTGCTCGTGATAAGCACTTGATGAATCCATAATTATTACTTGATTGCTAGATTATTTGGTACGAATAATTAATTAAAAACTACAAAATTGACTATAAAAATACTTATTACTGAGAGTAGTTGAACTCAGTCTTTATAGAAAAGAAATTAAAAATTTCTTCTGCATCAATTAGCATAATAATGTCATTATCTGACCCCGTAAAATATCCATGTAAAAAAGGTAGGACATCTTCGGAAAATATTTCTGCTGATGATGATTTAAATTTTGATAAATCATGTTCTATTAAATTATCAATTCCTGAAACGACTAATCCTATTGACTGTCCCTGAACCTGAACTACCATCACCAATAGTTCTTGATTAGGATTATTCTCATCAAGAGGGGGCGGATATCCCAACAAGTTTTCCAGATCTACAATCCACAACATTTCACTGCGCCAGCCATAAATACCCAGGACACAGTAAAACATTTGTGGGACAGGCAATATATCTTGAGGAGAAATAGTAATTACTTCTGTCACAATTTCTGCATCCAATAGAGCAATATCGCCTTGTATAGCTGATTTATGTGTCTTTTCTGATTTACCTAACTGAAACTGTAAAAACTTACGAACTTGTTTAGCATTAGACTGAATATCAGAATTTGTTCCCGTACTCAGAGATAAAGAATTAGAAGATGTGCTTAACATTGTGTTGTGGAAATAATTTTAACTAGCAATAAGTTGTTGCACCTTATTAATCAGTTCATCACGGTCTACGGGTTTAGCAAGATAAGCATCAGCTCCCACAACATCACCCCACATTTTGTCAGCTTCAGTTGACTTAGAAGAACACAAGATCACAGGAATTGTTTTGGTTGCTATATCAGCCTTGAGACTACGACATAATTCAAACCCACTTTTTCCTCCCATAACCACATCCAAAACAATTAGATTCGGCTGATATTGACCTAACTTTTCTAAGGCTTCTTCTGCGCTTTCGACATCTAAAACGTTTAAGCCAGCTTGCTCAAGATAGGTAGTCGTGACTCTGCGATCAGTCAAGCTATCATCGACCACTAAGACTTTAGTCATAATTTAGCTGTTCTCCAGAACAAAAATAATAATACTCTTAGTTCAAGAGTTCCCAAAAGGAACATCAAAATCACAACATATTTGACAAAACTTAAAATAATCTAGGTTAAAAAATAGCTTATTTTTTAGCTTTATTTAGAGAAAAATTCTGTCTTTTTAAGATAATTTTTTTAGAGAAAAATAACAACTATATTTTCGATATGAAAATATTATATATTACCAATTTATCGAGAATCCAAGCTATCAGATATTCAATTTATTTTGTTAACTTTAAATTGGCATAGAGATAAGTAATACTAAATCCGATTCATATAAGTTACTTTCACAAACAAGTAAAAACTTCTTTAAGTCCCCCAGAATTGGGGGATTTAGGGGGCGAGACAAGAGTAACCTCCACGGACAGGATTTAGTATAACAAGGCTACACAAATCATATATCAGTTTTTTGATTATGTTTATACATTTTTATCGGTACTTTAATGATTATCCTAGATAAGAACTCACTGATTTAGAAGAGTTCACTTGAGACGATTCTGAGTCCAGATATTTGTTGATTATGCTGATAATTTTTTCGATTTCAATTGGCTTGGTAATAAAAGCATCTGCTCCAGAAACTTTCGCTCTTACTCGATCAATAATGCCATCATTACCAGTCAGAAATACTATCGGAATATGTTTTAGTTTTCCGACCCTTCTTACCTGATTGCAAATTTCATAACCATTGACAATTGGCATTCCAATATCGAGAAAAATAAAGTCTGGATTTACTTTGATCAGAGATGGTAATGCTTGTAAAGATTCTTGAATACTAACGCAGCGATATCCATATTTGGTAATAATTTGTTCGAGAATTTTACAAATTTGTGGGCTATCATCAATACAAGCAATTAAAGGTTTACTCAAATCTCCTTGCTCTTTAATACTCGATAATTCATGACTAATTTTAGGTGGTTTAATATCCTCAATTTCAATAATATCAAGTAAACTCTGTTGAACATAAGGAATCAGAGAAGAGGTTAGTTTACGAACATCTTTTCCCATTCTGGAGCTTAAATCTCTTAATGTACGTTGACCATCTAATAAGCGCAAAAAGTTCTGATATACAATACCCGATACTTCCTCTCGCAAACGATCTTGTTTTCTCATTACAGGAGCAAGGTTCGGAGAACATTTCCCTAACCCTTTTTGCTGCCAAACTTGCCAAATTTGCCCAGCATCATGAAGCACTTGCTCAATGTTAACTAGTGAAATAGACATCTGTAAGCCAGATGTTAAAAATGAAGATGTTGATGCGCCATCAGAATTTACTCTTAACTGCTGTTTATCTTCTAGCTGTAGCAAATCAAATAAAATTTCTGTAGCTCTGGTTTTCACTAATTCAATTGCTTGCTCTCGAGTAATTAGTTCTCGTTCTAATAAAACTTTAACAACATGATAATCGCCACAATCAGCTTTAGCAGCAAAATCAATATCGCAATTAGACCAATCAACTGTTGGACAATATTTATCAATTAATCTTTTCCAAGAACGATACGGATGAATCCCCCCATCTGCCCAAACTAATCTACCCAAACAGAGATATATTCTCCAGGTAGTATGACTATTTCCTTGAATATTAATTTGCCCAGTAAACTGCTTTTGTTTGAAGTATATTAACTTATTTGATAGTTTAGTTGAGCCTTGGGTGTTCATATTATCTCTAGTTTTAAACTGTAGAAAGCATGAAAGTTTTTAATTTACAAAGTCAATGCTATATTAAAAAATCACATTTCTCTGAGTATATAAACTTAATCAGCTATAAGAGCTACTTGACTTTAATATTTTCTTGATATTTATTTTCTATTTATAATAATAAAGAATTAGTAAGTAAATGAGAATAGTAATATTACCGATACTTCAAAGGTCATCTTAAGAGTAAAGTTTATTACTTCAATTTTCGAATAATTACGTAGTTGTTGAATTTTATTAATTTTATTTTTGTCTAGCAAAATTAACTGTAAATTAGTATTTTCTGAGAACTATTGATATCTATTTTTTTAATATTTTTTTGATAGATTTTTAGCGATCTGAAATTCACAGCTTAAATTTGCAAAATATACTATATTATTTGAATAATTTAAATAGTTTAAACTTTTTGAGTTTTCAAATAAGGTTTTATTTTTGGAATAAATTGTAAAATACTAACCAATAGTTGTTATTTATAAAACTACTATTACTTGAAGTTGATATTAACCTGTTATCATCATTTTAGGACTATTAGAAGTAGAAAATTTATCTATAGTTTGTAATATTTTATCTACTTCAATTGGCTTGGAGAGAAAATCTGATGCCCCACATACTTTTGCTTTAACTCGATCAAATACACCATCATTTCCTGTTAACATAATAATTGGAATTTCTTGTAGTTTTGAGACTCGTCTAATCTGAGTACAAACTTCATAACCATTTAAGATAGGCATTCCAATATCTAGAAAAATCATTTTTGGATTAACACCAATTAATTTAGGAACAGCTTGTATTGGTTGTTGAATTCCTATAAATTGATACCCAGATCTAGTGATAATTTGATTCATGATCTGACATATTTGTGGGCTATCATCGATACAAGCGATTAGTTGCTTGCTTTGCGATGTTGATTTGCTTTTTGAATTTGCTTTAGGAGTTTCCACTAAATTGAGATCAGGAACTGATACTAATTCTAGTAAATCTTTATGAACGTAAGGATAAATAGATTTGGTAAGTAATAGCAAATCTTTATTCATTCCTACTGCTAAATCTCTCAAACTGCGGCGGCCATCTAATAATTTTGTAAAATTTTGATAAACAACCATAGGAACTGCTTTTTTAAGTTGTTCTCGGCTCTTGATTTTAGGAGCATAATCTGGTTGGACGGAAGCAAAGCCGCTCTTAGACCAAGCAGACCATTCCTGCTGCATTTGCTTGAACCCCCGCTCTAGATCAATACTAATAGGAGAATATCCACTAGTTTCTCCGATCAAGTTGCTTAGTGATAATTTTTCAGCATCTAAGTCCAAAGAAGTTGATTTTTCCTCTTGAAAAATATCAAAGAATACCTCAACAATTTTATTTATAATTAGCTTGCTAATATTTTCTGATGTAGAAATCTGACGCTGTAGTAGGATACCAAGATTACTGTATTCAGGACAGCAATATTTTTCGCTACTACTAAAGTTAACTTGCTTTAAATCAATATCAAAACAATATTTACTCAAATGTCTCTGCCAAGATCTTTGAGAATGAACACCACCATTAGCCCAAATTAGTTTTCCTTCATTAAAATATACTTTCCAATGAATGGGAGAACTATTTACTTTGGTTTTAATATGTGCAATGCCAGTAAAAGATTGCTTTTTAAGATTGTTAAGTAAAGCAAATATCATATTCTTAAAAAAAATTATCTATTTACATAAACTATAAATCTCTTCGTTCTACTTGGCATCGGTAGATATCAGTAAAGTTAATAATGGTAAAGAATTTAGCGATCGCATTTTAGCCCAAGATATCAAAGTTATTAAAGCAAAATTAATCGGTAAATGTCGACCTATTTGATTGATGAAATCTGTTCTTTACTAATTGCTACCTTATCGCCATCTTTAAGATAGGCGGCACCTTTTAAGACAATGATATCTCCTGATTTCAAACCTTCGATTACCTCAACTCTTTGATCGGAAAGTATTTCCCCTGTTCTCACTTTCTGAGCCTTGACAGTATTGTCTTGTTGCAAGATAAAGGCGATCGCCATATTGCCAGATTGGGGCAGTAGGCTCGCGATAGGTACAGCTTGCCCCTGATTAGTTTCTGTATTAACTACTGCTTGTAAAAACATTCCTGGCTTTAGATTTGTAGCACTTGGCAAGGTAACTTTGACCGTTGCTTGGCGGGTATTATTATCAATTAAAGGTTCGATTTCTCTTACCTTGCCAGTTAATGCTAAATTGCGATTGCTATTAGACGTAATTTGCACTTTTTGTCCTGGTTGGATTTTTCCAATCAGAGTTTCTGGTATTTGTAGCCTCAACTCTAAACGCCCGTCTTGAATAATAGAAAAGAGTATTTCGGACGTTGAGCTAATTTGTCCTACCCTCCCTTCACGATCAGCAATCTTTCCTGCTCTTGGAGCGGTAATAATTGTATCTGCTAGCTGTGTTTCTATTGCCTGGAGTCTACCTTTCGCTTGAGCAAGTTCAGCTTGAGCCTGAGCAATGATTTGAGGACGAGAACCTGCCCGAAGTTGTACCAGGGCTTGTTGTTCCTCGTTAAGATCAGCTTTTGCCCCTGCCAAACTAGATTCCGCTACTCGTTCTTGACTAAGTACTTCATCCAGAGTGTCTCGACTAATAGCACCTTCTGCTTGTAATGAAGTATTTCGCTCTACTCTTTTGCGAACTAATTCCAGATTAGATGCCGCTTCGGCGATCGCTGATTTAGCATTAACGACTCTAAACTCTGCCTGGGCAATCTCTTCGGCACGACTGCCCTCCTGTAGCTCATCTAAACGAGCTAGAGCTTGATTAACTGCACCTTCTGCCTGAGCCTTTTCGGCACTTAAAACCTGATTATTAAGCTTGGCTAGTACTTGTCCCTGCTGGACATAATCTCCTCGTTCTACCAAGATATCAGTAATTTGTAATCCTGCTGCTTGAGACATTACAGGAGTTCGTTCATAAGCAGTGACTGTTCCTGAAACATTAAGGGTACTGTCAATATCTGTAGTCGTTACTTCGGTAACGGTTACTGTCTGAGCTGGGGCAGCAGATTCACTAATTAATTCAGGTTCCCCTTTATTAGCAGCTGTCTGGGGAGTAAGTATACGATTCGCGCCCAAGGTCAACAAAACTCCTAACCCGATTCCCAGCCACAACCCTTTTTTTCCTTTAGGGAAAGCTGATTTAGAATTAGCATTATTATTTAAAGGTAACTCAGTATTTATCTTCGCCGACTGTGGCGATTTAATTAAGTTACTTGCTGTTAAAGCTTCTGGTTTTGCTTCATATCCTTCCTCGGCATAATCTAACAGGTAAAATTGATCCTCAATTTCTGAAATATATAATGCCTTCTCAATCACAAATTCAGATTTGAGGGGAAAATTTCTTAGAGAGGAACTATCCTGCTCTGTCAATGAATTTTCTAAAGCAATGGTATCAAGATTATTAAGTAATTGATCAACTATTTCACTACTCTGAGTCAGCTTAAATTTTTCTGCTTTATGATTTATATCAAATTTTGGATTCACGATGTTTAGATAAAATATTTAAAATATTGGCTAACTTGGTCAAGATAAGTATTGAATTTAATTAGTAGTTTTTTGACTTAGTTGATAATTGCCGAAAACTTCGCTATGAGAATTTAACCCCTCGAGAGACAAGCTTTGGCAAACTGGAAATTTTTGTTAAATAAAGAGTTGTTGACGACAAAGACAAAATAGTAAATGCTAATCTATTAAGACGAAGAAGGCTTTTGCTAATCAATGAAATAAAACATTGAGACATTGGATTATGGCTATTCCCCTGAATTATCATCAAAAAGTATTTCTTTACATATCCTAACAAAGCTAGTTCTTAGACTGTTAGGATTTTCTTGATTATTCAATCATCATCCGTTTCTTCGTTATCTTGATTATGAGTCTTTATACCGATAGCAGGAGTCGGAATCATGGAATCACCACTCAATTGTACTAGCTCTGACTTTGAGCAAGCTGCTCTCGCCAAATTCCGTTCTCTAGTAAGTTTCCTTCCCCAAGATAGCAAAATTTTTCGTGAACCTTGGGGTCGTTCTACAGTTCTATGTCTTGATTTTGCTAACTGCCCTCATTTATCCAATGTAAACCAGGAACAAGCTACTATGCTATCTCAGGCAATCTTTAAGCTTGGTTTAGCTAACTCGATAATATTTCGGATGGGCAGCAAAATTGTGGGCTGGCAAGAAGTCAAACCATAATTTATTAGTTTATGGTCTAAGATCCAGTTAAGATGCGGCTTTTAGCATATGATACGTAATCAGTAGTTGAGTTAATGCCAGAGGATAACTTTGTAAAATTTCTCCCGTGGTGCCAGTCAGTTTGCCCAACTCTTGATTACCTTCTAGACTGCAAAATTGCCCCAGATAAGGCACCTCGTTACACATGATTTTTTCTAATTCTCTAACTTGTTCTAAGTTTGCCTGTCCATCTATTTCCAAAATATCGACTGGTTTTCCCATATCGCGGCTTAAACCCAAACGAATCGCTGCCCCCAAATGATTTCCTTCTGCATTGAGGATTGTACTTAACTCTGGATGAGGAATTGTCGGGCGTAAAATCAGGTTGGCATTTAACAGTAAGTCGTAATCAGCAAGATCTTTCTCGTTTGGCGGATAGAAAGACACAATCATGTCAGCCCATTTGCGCTGAGGACGAATAAAAGCTTCTGAATCTGGCTCTCTTTTACGCAGTTGTTCTAATACTTGTGATTCGTCATATCCCCGTTTACGAGTGTCTCGTTTAACTTTCCAAGCTGCCCGTAAAGACTCTGGAGGGGCTAAATAGGTTTTCACATCATAACTATCTCGCATTTTACGAGTAGAGTAGCCTAGTAAACCTTCGACAATAACGTATTTACGTGGTTCAATATACTCTGGCGGGTCGAACGCCCCAGTACTATGATTATAAATTGGCTTGAGAATTGCTTCTCCTGCCTGCAACAAAGCCAGGTGTTGCTCGATAATATCAAGATAGTTACAGTCAGGATGGAGAGCAGAGATTCCCATTTCTGACCTTTGAACACGGTCATAACGATGGTAGTCATCGGTACAGATAATGGTAACGTTTTCTTCTCCTAAAACCTGAGCGATTCCCTTGGTTAAAGTAGTTTTTCCTGCCGCACTGTCACCAACTATGCCAAGAATAATAGTTTTCTCGTTCATCCGTTTCTCCTTCCTGGGAATTATCGCTCAAACATAGAATATATCGGATGAGTATCAATTGTAAAACTTGGTAAATTTATAATTGACTATTAATTAATTCTAAATAAGGAGACTTAGAGCCAAATTAGACTCCAAGTCTTGATATGGGAGACTAACGAGATAAATAGGCGATCGCAACTAGCAACATATTTGTCAAGTAAAATATTCCGACAACTTGAGTTTCACTCCAGCCACTCAGCTCAAAATGATGATGAATCGGTGCCATTTTTAAAAGCCGTTTTCCCTTGCCATCTTCTCCTTTAGTCGCCTTATAGTAACCAACCTGAGCAATTACAGAAAGGGATTCAACAAAGAAAACACCGCTAATCAGAAACAATGCCCATAAATTTCCACTACTAAGTCCCACTGCCGCTAATGCGCCCCCGAGGGCGAGAGAACCCGTATCTCCCATGAATACCCTTGCGGGGTTGCGATTATGAACTAAAAAGCCCAAACATCCGCCACTAAGACAAGCACAAAAAATAGCCAGGTCAGGATCATCTAGACCTAAAATTGCTGCTAAACCCAAAAAAGCGATCGCTCCCGTCCCAGCCGCTAATCCATCTACTCCGTCAGTAAGGTTAGTGGCATTACTTTCAGCAGTAAGTACAAATATCCCTAGGGGCAAAAATAACCATCCCAAAGATAGACTAAATCCTCCTGGAAGAGCGATATTGGTAACAGCATCAGATTTATACCAAAATAGCCAGCCAGCAAAAAATGTCCCCAATGCAACTTGTAGGGTCAGCTTCATAGAGGGAGATATACCCTTGTTTGACTTACGACGTAGTACTTGCCAATCATCAATCCAACCAATTAAGCCATAACCCAGAGTTACTAAGCAAACAGCAATTAGTTCTGGAGATTCGACTAGTCCTCTATCTCGAAAGCTAATCCACAGCAAAGACAAAATTACTGCCACTGGGACAAAAAAAATCCCCCCCATGGTGGGAGTTCCCGCTTTTTTTAAGTGAGCTTGAGGCCCATCTTCCTGGACAATTTGCCCTGTTTTCAGCCTATTGAGGAGGGGGATCACTACTACTCCCAATAAAGCACTGACAAGAGCAGAAATGATTAGGGGAAAGAGCAGCAAGCCCAATTGTTCTATCGAAATACTAGAAACATATCCAACTGCGATCGCACTTAAACTTAAAACGCAGATCAGAGAAACTAGTAAAATTTTACCTGAAGGATCGATTAATTTCTCTGTAGACAATGACTTAACATTCACAATTAAACTATGCCAAATTATTGATGAAGATTACTCGGTTAAAAATGATCAACAGTTATTTATAGCTATAACTATTAGCTAGGAGAGAAGAGACTAGCTGATTTTAGAATGTCCCCTCCTGCTCAATCTTGGTGTAATTTGACCAATGATCATACATAGCTTTTGGTGCGAAACCGTGTTGAGATAATCTGTGACTAATCGTCAGTATCTTCCTCAAAATCATCTTCATCGCCGTCCATGAGGACATCTAAATCATCTTCAGTTTTAACCTTTTCGACTTCTACTGGTTCGCGAGGAATAAGACGATTATTTGCCTTTAGCCAATCCAAAAGCGAAGCTTCCTGTTTAAGAGGAATGACAATAGCTGGTTCATAACGAGGTTCTTGAACCAAGGCAGGGTTTTTGCGTTGTTCCATATTAGAATCAAGGATTTTTTAACTATATGCAGATAAAACTATCTGCTTAAATATAAGATTAACTAACGGCAGTATCTAAATTATTTAGCCTGCTACTGATTGTCAATCACATTTCTAGTTTAACTCATCAAATATACTCCAGACTTGGTTAGATTGTTAAGACAGTGATTTTACCTTTTCTATATCCTTAGGGAAGGTTGTCTAATCTATAGGTAAGTCTCATCAGCCAAATTATCACCATCGATTCTGTCATTAAATCCAATATTTGTATATTTATGGCTAAATTAAGCTATCTTGTCTAAATAATTAGATTTGGTTAGGGGCAACAAAATTACATCAGTCGCGTCAATGGCATAATATATGTTCTGTTTAATCGCGACAATGCTGGTTACAAAGCTAAAATATTTGTGATTACTCCAAACGAATATTAATCTAAACCTAAATTTAACTATGTGCTGATGACAGAAAAAGAAGAAAATCCTCTAGTTGAACTTGTTAAAACCTTAGTGTCTGCTGGAATTTTGGCGATAGGTATCCGTTCTTGTGTCGCGGAAGCGCGTTTTATTCCATCGGAATCTATGCTCCCTACTTTAGAGATTGATGATCGTTTAATTATCGAGAAAATTAGTTTTCACTTTCGTAAACCAAAAAGAGGAGATGTCGTTGTCTTTTCTCCTACAGATGCTTTAAAAGAACAAAACTATAAAGAAGCCTTTATTAAAAGAGTAATCGGAATACCGGGGGATGTTGTCAAAGTCGAAAATGGGACTGTATTTGTCAATAATCAGAAACTAACAGAAGAATATATTTATGAGCCCCCCAATTACCAATATCCTCCTGTTACTGTCCCAAAAGGTCAGTATTTTGTTCTGGGGGATAATCGCAATAATAGTTTAGATTCTCACCATTGGGGATTTGTTCCACTAGAAAACTTAATTGGTCGTGCAGCCGTACGTTTTTGGCCCCCTGACAGATTAGGACCTCTCGATCCTCAGCCACTTTACCCTGAATCTCCTTAAATGCTAGATCCTAAGGCTCTAAATTTCTAAATTTCTAAATTCTACCTAAAACCAAAAATGCTCCTGTCATCTTTATTTTTAGATTACAGAAGCACTGTTAAACAGTTTTAGCTATTGGTTTATTGCTTGTTGATTTATTTATTTATTTAGTTCAATGACAACTAGCGAAACATACTGCTGACAGAACTGGCTTCATGAATACGCCAGATTGCTTCTCCTAAAAGACTAGCGACTGAAAGTACGGTCAACTGCTCAAACTTTTTCGATTCAGGAAGAGGAATTGTATTAGTAACAATAACTTCTTTAAAAGTCCCATCCGATAATCGAGAAATAGCGGGGTCGGAAAAGACAGCATGGGTAGCACAAGCATATATTTCTTTTGCTCCTTCTTGTCGTAATAGTTTTCCTCCTGCGGATAAAGTACCTGCTGTATCGATCATGTCATCAACCAACACTGCCGTTTTTCCTGCAACATCGCCAATCACATTCATTACTTCTGCTACATTGTGCGCCTGACGACGCTTATCAATAATAGCTAGGGGAGCATCATTAAGCTTTTTGGCAAATGCTCTGGCTCTGGCTACGCCGCCAACATCAGGAGACACTACTACCAAATCATCAAGATTCTTCGCTGCCAGATATTTCAAAATAGCTGGAGAGCCGTATACATGATCAGTCGGAATGTCAAAGTAACCCTGGATCTGCGCTGAATGCAGATCCATCGCCAAAACTCTATCAGCGCCAGCTTCTGTTAATAAATTTGCTACCAGTTTGGCAGTAATTGATTCGCGACCCGCTGTTTTGCGATCTGCTCTTGCATATCCATAGTAGGGAATTACTGGAGTAATTTGACGGGCTGATGCTCGGCGACAAGCATCAATCATGATCATCAACTCCATCAGATTATCGTTTCCAGGATTGCAACAGGGTTGAAGCAGATATACGTCCGCCCCACGAATTGATTCTTGAATTTGTACATAAAGCTCTCCGTCCGCAAATCGTTTACGTATCATTGGACCGAGATCCATTCCTATGTAACGGGCTACCTCTCTGGCAAGAGGAACATTAGCAGAACCAGAAAACAATCTAAGGCGATTGGAGTCTGATAAGAAGGGAGTCTGCTCCATCGACTGAGGCATTAAGGTAGTACTATGGCTCACGGCAAATATATTCAACTTAATTCAGGGCAATCTTGTTATTACTAGGATGATTACTGTTTGTAGTCACTTGGATTATAAAAATGAAAATACAAAAGTTCCTAGTTAGAGGTAGAAATAAAAGCAAATAATTTAGTTCATTTTAACTTTTTTTAAGGTTGGAGAATCGCTTTTGTTTATTCTTATACTAAATCTTTATGGTTACATTGTATTTTTTTTACTGGTATTTAGCATCAGTACATCTTACTAAGGTCAATGCTACCAAGCTTTTCTCTTTAATGATATTGATATTGTTAATGGAATTGATAATATGGCACGCTAATTTTATAGAACTAGACCAAGATAAAAGCTACTCAGACTTTAAACTATGACAACATTACTGATTGCAGGGACTGATACGGATGTGGGAAAAACCTTTGTAACGATCGCTTTGGCTGTATACTGGCGAAAATATCGTTTACAGGAAGATATTAATCTTAAAAAGATTTTAAGCATCTTTAAGTTAATGCAAACTGGTGTGGGAGACGTAGAGCTATACAGTCGTCTATTTGCCAACGCAGAGGAAATCGAAATCTTAACTCCTTTGCGTTTTGATGCGCCTCTGGCTCCGCCAATTGCTGCTGCTAAGGAAGGACGAGTCATTGAACTGGGCAAAGTTTGGCAAGATTTTACTGTTGCCCAGGAAAAGTCAGACTTGGTATTGTTGGAGTCTTTAGGGGGTTTAGGCTCTCCTGTAACAGATGAATTGACCGTGGGAAATATTGCTGCCGACTGGCGTTTACCGACGGTGCTGGTTGTTCCTGTAAGACTAGGTGCGATCGCACATACTATAGCAAATGTGGCATTAGCACGCAGTTTGAAAATTGATTTGAAAGGAATTATTCTAAATTGTTCTCAACCCGAAGCGGTGGGGAGAATCGACGATTTAACGCCCATTGACATTATTCAGTCTTTAACTCAAGTCCCTGTGATCGGCACTTTGCCTTATGCAAAAGATTGGGAAAATAGCGATCGCATTGCCCAGATAGTAGCGAATTGGGACTTGGAATTAATTCTACCTCAAGTAAAGGTTTATTCATAAAAGCATTGGTGACAAGTTAAGGTTCTATGCCGTTCGTCAATCGCTTTTAGGTAGTAAGTAGTAGGTAGTAAGTAGCACCATTTAGCACCATCTAGAGTTGTGACTTTATTAATAAAAGTGCGATCACTACTTACTCTTATCTATAACTCCATCGCCTGATATTTTTGTACTGTATTATGACAAGAGAGAATCTCTTTTTGATCTACTGAATATCTTTAGTGTAAATCAGGAATTATTGTAGATCGCGGAAAGGCATTAACATCCGTGATTCGATTTCTGTCCAAGTTCGACGGGATACTCGCACTGCTGCCTTTTCGCATTCCACCATTAACAGATTGCCATAGAAGTAATTATCTAATGCTTTGATTTCTTGCCAAGATAAATTAACCATGTCTGGAGTGAGATGGAAAGCTTTGAGCCAAGTGTAAATAATTTTTTTCGCAAAAGCTCGATAAACTTTTTTTGCTTCATTCTTATCTGGTATTTGCTGTTGGAGTTGTTCTAATATACTAGCTAGCTGGGCATAATTTATATCTCGATAAATTTGAAATTTTTCTGACCATTTCGTGTAATCAATAAAATTTTCTATGGCATTGGGGAGGGTTTTGGGGAGGTCGAGGGAGTGGGCATTTACGAGGGCATAGGCGTTGGCGAGGGAGTGGGCATTTGCGAGGTAGTGGGCGTTAGCGAGGTAGTGGGCGTTAGCGTTGACGTGGGCGTTGGCGAGCTTGAGGGCATAGGCGAGGACGTTGGGGAGGGCGAGCTTGAGGGCATAGGCGAGGGCGTTTTCGAGGATGATCGCTCTTTTTCCTACAGGTTGAATGTCTCCTGATGAATTATCTGCGCGATATTTAACCCAAACTAAAAGATTGTGTAATTTATCGGTATTAATCAGTTTTTGGGTAGCTTTTTCCATCAACTTAAGTAGTTCCCCCGCATCATCTTTTAACCCCGCAACCAGTAAAAATATTTCCTTCCAACGCTTATCTGTTAGGTGTTTGGTAACTAATTCCTCAATGCGACTATCTTTCTGGCTAATATATTGAGCAGTTAAATACTCTTGTAGGGTGAGATGGGAAAAAGAATAAATATCCTCGGCACGTTGAACTAAAATGCCCTGTTGTGCTGCGATGGCATTCAGGATTTTTTTACCATCTAAATATTTGGGATTAGCCACGGAATCACCTAAGAAATCGGTAATCGACTTGACGATCTTTTGTTGATTAAAAAACAATTCGTCGTTAACAAAACCCTCATGGGCAATTTCTGCCAACATTGCCTTTTCTAAATCTGTGTGTAATCCTTCGTGAATTATTTCTTGCTGAATTCGTTTTTCGGCTGCCCATTCCTCAAGTAAGATATCTAAAGCCTTGTTGTAAAGACGGCTACGGGTGGGAGGGAAGCTTTGTTTACGGTTATATACCAAACAAAGAAAGGTTAATAGTAACGGTGTTTGTGCTAACTCTTTTGCTGCTTGATTATTTTCCTGCTTGAGAGTCTCCCAGCATTTATCGGCAGTACTTGACTCTTGATCTAAATCCGTACTAAACCAGTTAGTAATAAACTGTTTAATTTGCTTGTCGTCAAAGTCTGCTAATTCAATGACATTGAAATCATGTTTAAAATTACTGCGATAGGCTGCAATGCGACAGGAAGCAATAAAGCGGTTTTGGTCGTAGCGAGTAACCAAATTATCGATCGCATTCATCACCGAGTTAGTATACTGGTTAGGAACTTCATCTAAGCCATCAAGCAAGACTAATAACTTCCCTGCTTCTAGGGCTTTAGTGGCAAATTCAGGGGATGAAGGGAACCCAAAATGGGTAAATTCTTCGGCAATCGCTGCAATTAGATCAACTTTTTGTTCCGTATTGAATTGTTTTAACTCGATGAGTACAGGAATACATTGAGCCTGAAATCTTCCCGCCTCTCCTTTAAATGCTTCTAAACCCAAACGTCTGAGAAAAGTAGACTTTCCTGCCCCAGGATTACCCAAAACCATCAAATATCGATTCTTATTGGCTACAGTGATACCATCTTCTGTGCGACATTCTCCTCTCTGTAATCTGCGCTGATTGCTATCACGATAATTTTTTTCTAAATCTGCGGTTGTTTCAAATTGACGAATACTTAACTCATTAAGAACCCTGACAGGAGTATATACGGTTTTTAAAGCGACTCCTTGAGGCATTCCCAACAACTTAAGTAAACCATAGCGACTTTGATATTTATTGATATACTTTTGGGCAGCCTTACCCGCCTGCTTTTTATCTTTGAGAACATCAATGGTACTACCCATAAACCTAGTGCCAATATCCCAAAGAGTACCCGTCAAACTTTTAGCAAAGGGTGCTTCAAAAACATCTATCAAAGAATCTTCTTGGGTCATGATAAGTAGCTCCACCTAAATAAACGTATAACAAAAAACTCGGATACTAAAAAATATCTGTCCCAATCCCCAATCCCCAATCCCCAATCCCTAATCTCCACCCTAGCCATTTGATGTTTAATAAAGTGGGATTACTTAGTTATCTGTACTCTATATATGGGATAATTGCGATCGCCTTAACCTGAAATCTTTTTTAAAATTTCAATCAATTGTTGTTGTTGATTAGCTAGCTGATCCTGACGGCTATCAAGGTTTTTCATCAAGTCATAGCTTTGAGTTTGAGTA
>CALLPS010000075.1 GCA_938015355.1 uncultured Pleurocapsa sp. | reverse complement strand
ATTATAAATTGGTAGTATGAGAGATTATACATTCTGATAGTCTTATAGCGGTAAATAACCCATTGTGAATTGATTTTGTCTGCATCCCCACTAGATGAGCTTAAGAGTTTAAATCAGGCACGTACAAGCCTGATGGCATGTAATAGTGTTGACGACGTTATTCAGAGAGCTTTGGAGCTTATCCGAGATAAATTAAATTCCCAAATAGCATCAATATTCTTATTTACAAAGAATGGTGTAATTAAGCGCAGGGGGATTAATGGAATAGACAAAGACGGTAACTTATATAAAGAAAAATCATTTAATTTAGAAGATGATATTCGTGAAATTGCTTTGCAAATAAAACAGCGCAAACGTGAGTTATTGCTAGAAAAACTGCAAATAGTTGATGAATTAAGAAACGATATTGTTGATGATTTAAAAAAACTAGATTACTCACTTTTCGAGTCTCCATTTTATGAAGATTCCAATATTGCTGCTTACGAGAAACTAAAATCAGATCAGGAATGGTTTGCAAAATACAAAAACAAGTATGTAGCTTTTCTAAATGGAGAATTAATTGATAGCGATGAAGATGAACAAAAAATGCTTAAACAGCTAAAATATGCAAAATACCAGTATCAGCCAATATTTTTTACGAAAGTTGAAGAAAATCCTAGAATTGTAGATTTGCCACCATCTTTATGGTTTGATGATTTTTGAATGTTAATTCTTACAAACATGATCTCATTAAACTATGAAAATAAATTTCCAGACTGTTTATTTCTAAAGCTTCATGGTGAGCTAGTTTCTACATCTGAAAACTATTCATCTCTTAATAATCCCAATAGCATAACTAATCAAATTCAATTAAAGTTGACAATCCGCTTTGGTAAACAGCAATTGCAAATGGAGGGTACTACTGTTAACTTTGGATTGAAAAGTGGCAAGCTAAACCTAAAACTTAATAATTCTAGAATTTTGATGGAAACTTTAGGTTTGACTCCTCAATTTACGACAGTTTATGAGATGGAAACATCAACCGAACAAAGTCAATCAGAGGCAAAGAGTGTAGCAATTACATTTCGAGGCGGTTTTACTACTACGGAAACTAAAGTTACAACAGAAGTTAGAAAATTAAAGGATAAAAAGTACCAAGTATATACTAAAGGTACAGAGGAAGAAATGAACTGGATGTTTTTACGAGAAAAAAGTCAGCCAATTCTACAAGGCATATTACAAACAGAAAAACTAGGAAATTTAGAAGTAAATAGTAAACCTTGCCAAATCGAGGCAACATTTCAAATAGAAGACGAAGATATACACATTATTACGACTAGTGGGCTTTGGAATCAAAATATCGATCAATATAAAATTGTACTTGATGCTCCCAAGCAAAAATGGAGTATAAGTGACAGTTAAAGATGACGAAAGGTTAGATTCTCTTACTACTATAAATTATTAATTTATTAGATATAAAAAAGTAAAATTAGGAATCATAGAGCTATTCTTTTTCGTTAAAATATTTATTCTCAGACCTCTTTTATCCAAGAATGAAGATCGCTCTCTCCGACATAAGGATTAGTTTTTAAGAAGTGGGAAATCATAAAGGATTAGCTAACGCGTCCGTCCTTCGCGTCGTGCAAATCGGGAGTTTTAACTAAATACCACTGTTTTATTGTCATAGACTAAGACGCGATTTTGTAAATGTAGCCTAACAGCACGAGATAATACTAATCGTTCCAAATCTTTGCCCTTACGGATTAAATCTTTCACCGTATCTCGATGATTAACCCGCACCACTTCCTGTTCAATAATTGGGCCTTCATCAAGATCTTTGGTGACATAGTGAGCTGTCGCCCCAATAATTTTAACCCCTCTGGCATGGGCGCGATGATAAGGTTTAGCACCAGGAAAAGCGGGCAAAAATGAATGATGAATATTGATAATATTGGGAAATTGATTAAGCAAATCAGGACTAAGAATCTGCATATATTTAGCCAAAACCACTAAGTCTATCTCATATTGCTGCAAAAGCTCTAGCTGTTTAGCTTCTTGCTCTATCTTAGTTTCTTTAGTAATGGGTAGATGATAAAAATCGAGATTAAACTGTTTAGCGATCGCTTCTAGATGAGGATGGTTACTCATAATAAGCACAATTTTACCAGGTAGTTCTTGAGCCTGATGTCGCCACAGCAAATCCCAGAGACAATGATCTTGCTTAGTTACCCAGATCGCAATTTTGGGGAGACTGTCAGAAAAATGTAGTTGCCAAGTAGCTTGAAGTGGTTTGGCGATCGCGGAAAAAGCGGTTGCGATCGCTTCGCGGGGTAAATTAAAACCTTTGAGTTGCCATTCAATGCGAATCAAGAACAAACTTGTAGCGAAATCGGTATGTTGATCGGCATGAATAATATTGCCTCCATTAGCATAAATAAAGTTGGCAATTTTTGCCACTAATCCAGGGCTGTCAGGACAAGAAATCAGCAAGGTTGCAGTAGGCTCATTCATACAGACTAAAGATAAGTAACGTTGTATAACAACTGTCGAAGACTCAGCTAGTATAGGCGGACAAATACATGGGGACAAGTCCTTTGTTTGTTTAGGTCGCTTTTAGTGATGGGAGGTTTAATAGCTGATTTTCAGAGCCCCATAATTAACCATAAAACTATTGGCAAAGTAATAAAGCTCATCAAAGTAGAAGTAACGATCGCTTTAGCCACTAAATCTTTATCCCCACCAAATTCACTCACCAGAATTAAGGAATTAACCGCTGTGGGCATGGCACTTTGTAATACTAAAATCTGCAAGTTGAGAATTTCTAGTTGAAGTAGTCTCCCAATTAAGTAAGCAATCATCGGGGCAATTAATAAACGGGCGATCGCTAGAACTATTTCCTTGATACTTGGTCGGAAATGAGTTTCAGATAATTGAATCCCTAGCAAAATTAAAGCCACAGGAATAGCTGCCGCTCCCAATTGTTGAATACCTTTATCTAATTCCCAGGGAATGGGAAACGATAATAAACGTAAACTTAAGCCAAATAAAATTGCCCACAATAAAGGCAGTTTGAGAGTGAGTTTTAGTCCTTTAATTATACCCTTGCCTTGGATTATCGCAGGACCCAAACAAAACATCACAAAAATAGACCCCAGCATATAGACAATTGCCCGATCTAATCCTGCTGCACCTAAGGCAAAAGTTGCTACGGGCAATCCCATATTGCCATTATTAGGAAACATGACGATGGCAGTGATCCCTCTACTCAAAGCGGGAGGCAGTTTTAACAGTCGATTAATTACTCCTACAATGGCGTATATCGCGATCGAGGTTAAGGCAAATCCCATTAATAGTTTGCTAGAACTAGCAACAGACAACTTCGTACGATATAGGCTATCTACTACTAAGGCTGGAGATAAAACGTATAAGGCTAGTTGGGATAGGGTTGAACCCTGAAGAGGCAAAGTACGACCAACAATAAAGCCAATTAAAATAATTAAGCCTACGGGGAGAATAGCAGGCAACAAGCTTGTCATATCAGGTTTATTAGATAATTTTATCTGTTTATAAAAAGTTCAAAAAAGTAATACGGAACCGTTGAAAGCTCTTGTCTATTAAGGGATTCAAATCTTTATTTATACTCAATTTACCCAAAATGGAATCCCCAGAAGGTCTTTTATTTTGTTATGGTATTTGTAACAATTAGAAACATTTCTCTCCCACCCTGTGATGCATATGGTTGCTACATATTCTCTTAAACCAACAGCACAAGACACTGTTTATTTGAAAAGTATTTGGGAAACGATTAACTTTGTTAGTTGTCCTCGCTTCTACAACTTTCATCTACATACTATTGCTTCTGATGGTCAATTAACAGCATCCTCCCTAGTACAACAGGCGATATCACTGGGACTTAAAGGTTTTGCCATTACAGACCACCACTCTGTTAATGGCTATCGCCAAGCAGAGCAACATCTTTGTGCCATAAGTTCAGAGAATGCCAAGATAAACTTACCTTACTTATGGACAGGAGTAGAAATAACTTCTAGACTTCTGGAAGTTGAGGTACATATATTGGGATATGGATTTGACCCAAAACATCCATCTATAATCTCCTATTTACAAGGGGAAAAACCTCAAGGAAAGGATGCTGAAGCAAAACAGGTAATTGATCGCATTCATCAAGCAGGTGGTTTAGTAGTTTTAGCCCATCCAGAACGTTATCGTCGCTCTTCTGAGCAGTTGATACCCGCGATCGCAGAATTAGGTATTGACGGCGTAGAAACTTATTATGCCTATAATAATCCTCAAGTTTGGCAACCTAGTCCTGGCAAAACCGAGCGAGTGAAGCAGTTGGCTGAAAAACACCATCTCCTTAGCACCTGTGGCACAGATTCCCATGGACTCAAAATAACGCAACGAATCTAACCAAATTCTGCGATCGCTATAAAATTAACTAAATAAAGTCTACGAGTGTTGTTTCAGCAATAATTTTAATTCACATCAGACGTTTAATATAAAACAATCATTTCTAAAATTATAAAAAAGGCGTTACATGATATAATTATTTACATGCAAAGAGATAAACCGCTACAACTTTTATCTAGAGAGCAATACAAGCTTGCTATTTAAAATAAGATATTAAAAAAGATATTAAAAAAAACTTTTTTTTTGACAATTGGTCACATTTTCTGATTAAATGAAAAGATAATCTTTATAATGGAAATATTTACATCTATCAATAAGTAAAAATATTCCCATTATAAAAAATAATTTTAACAAAATAGCGATCATTAAGTCAAGACCCAATTTAAAATTTTTTCGCGCCACCAGAATTTTTTTTAAATCTTTGGCTAAAACCACCATTTAAGGAGTAGATAGTTGCGATAAAACTCCCTTTTTTTTAACTTACCATTTTTCATCGACGTAAAGCAATCAGGTATCAAATTTTTATAGCTTATTTCTAAGTCACGATCGCCTGTATCCTAAAACAAGTGTAATTAGGCTTTTTAGGTACTGGATTAGATTATAAAGCGATCGCATTTTTTCAATCTTGACCAGCTAAAATTTAATAAACACAAATCACACATTTATGATTATTCGAGCAGTTATTGAATGGGATGAATCAGCGCAAAGTTATTCTGCGACATGTCCTGAGCTTAATTTTGTTTCTTCTTGTGGCGATACCAAAGAAAAAGCGATCGCAAATTTACAAGACGCGATTAAATTAATGCTTGAACCTATTCCAGATAATTTATATTGCAGTAATTCAACATCTGAAGAAGTCGAATTGGTTTTGTAAAGATAATAATTGAATGTCTCCTCGTACTCCTAGATTAACTGCAAAACAAGTTATCAAACAACTTAAAAATGCTGGATTTTCTGAAATAGGTCAAACTGGCTCACATCTCAAGTTATTCAATCAATCAACTCGGCGTACTGCAATTGTTCCCATTCATAGTAGTAAAATTATTCCTATTGGTACTCTAAAGGCTATTGAAAAGCAATCTGGTATCAAATTTTTATAGCTTATTTCGTAAGTCACGATCGCCTGTATCCAAAAATAAGTGTAATACTAAATCCGTTTCGTATAGGTTACTGAAAAAATTAAGTAATGAGTAATGAGTAATGAGTAACGTCTATCACGGATACCGCGACCCATAAGTAACGAGTAATAGTTATTCTGAATTTCAGGGAAAAACTATTATGAATAAATTAAACAATACCTTTGCCAAATGGATTTAGTATGAAAACCGAAAATATTAATTTTGGGACTCTCTTCAAGTTAAAATGCGGAAGCGAAAATTTATGCTATTGACTCAGTTAACTTAAATACTATTCATGGTATTGTAATTTTTTATTTATATATATCTATAATTTTTATTTATAAAACACTATGTTCGACAAAATAGCTGGGAAACACAAATTATGTTTTTCTGCTTTGATGGCGGGATTGATGTTCTGGGGTATTACAGGTCATAAGCCTCAAAACAAGCTTCAAAACATTATAAGATTGGGCTTCTTACGAGGAAATGCTGCTAATAAAACAACACAGTCGTCAAAGATCAGCAGTCTTAAGATTATTAAACAAAGAGGTTATTTAATTTGTGGTGTTAACGGAGAATTACCAGGTTTTAGCTTTGTCAATGCCGATGATCAGTATGAAGGAATCGATGTTGATCTCTGTCGAGCGATCGCAGCAGCCCTATTTGATGATCCGAATAAAGTTAAATTCCGTAATTTAACAGCAGCCAAACGATGGAGAGTTTTATCAATAAAATCTTAATGACAATTTCACAAATAGCACTTCTCCTTATAGCTCTGCTGACCTTGTCTTCTAGATCTGCACCT